>JANONL010000355.1:0-18666 GCA_031420815.1 Sphingomonadales bacterium
CATTTTCCGAACAGTGAAGCCAAGGCCGCGCTGAGCGAGGCCGTCGAGTTCGCGATTTCACGCGCCTATTAACATATGTACGCGAAAGCCGCCGCCAACCCCGATGCATATGTGGAGGCATTGTCGGGTTGGCAACGTGGACGCGTCGAAATATTGCGTGCCGCTGTCAACGCCGGTGCTGAATTCGAAGAGATTATCAAATGGCACAATCTGGTGTTTGTCTCGAACGGCCTGTGCATATTGATCCGTGCGGAGGACAAGCGCGTTCTGCTTGGTTTCTGGCGTGGTAAAAGACTGGTGCATCTTGATCGGCGCATCAAATCCAGCGGCAAATATGAGCTGGCGAACCTGGTGATGGTTGAAGCGACTGTGATCGACTCTGCGTTGGTGACGCAACTGGCGACGGCTGCTGCGGCACTTAACTTGGAATATGGTGATCCGACCGCTAGGCATTAAGTCGTGACCGATAATCTGCCTATCCACGCCGTACTGCCGGAGTTGCTTGCGGCGTTGCGTAGCGGGCCCAACGCCGTGCTCGTCGCGCCGCCGGGTGCGGGCAAGACTACGATGGTTGCCCTCGCGTTGTTGGCAGAGCCATGGTGCAAAGGGCAAATAATGCTGCTTTCCCCGCGCAGATTAGCGGCGCGTATGGCGGCAGAGCGTATCGCCGAACTGATGGGCGAAACGGTCGGCGGAGCGGTTGGCTACGCTACCAGAATGGACAGCAAGCAGTCGGCGGCAACGCGGATATTGGTACTGACCGAAGGCATATTTCGAAACCGCATTATCGCCGATCCGGAACTGATGGGCGTATCAGCGGTGCTGTTCGATGAAGTGCACGAGCGCAGCCTCGATAGCGATTTCGGATTGGCGCTGGCTCTGGAGGCACAGGCTGCGTTCCGGCCCGATCTGCGCTTGCTGGCAATGTCGGCGACGCTGGATGGTGCGCGTTTTTCCGAGCTGATGAACGGTGCCGCTTTGATCGAGAGTGAAGGGAAAAGTTGGCCGCTGGAACTGCGCTACGTTGGCAGGCGCGCAGAGCAGACAATCGAAACCGAAATTGCCCGCATTGTCCGCCAAGCGCTGGCTGCGGCGGACGGCGACATTTTGGTGTTCTTGCCCGGAGTCCGCGAGATCGACCGCACCGCAGAGGCGCTAAGCGGGCTACGCGCCGACATCGTCATTCACACGTTGCACGGCATGGTCGACCCCCCCGCCCAGCGCCTCGCCGTCAAACCCGATGATGAAGGCCGCCGCAAAATCATCCTTGCAACCAACATTGCCGAAACAAGCCTTACCATCGACGGCGTACGCATTGTCATCGACAGCGGGCTGGCTCGCCGCGCACGGTTCGACCAGCAGGCGGGAGTCACCCGGCTGGTGACCGAACGCGCGAGCCTGTCTGCGGCAACCCAGCGCGCCGGTCGCGCTGCACGGCAAGCACCAGGGTTGGCGTATCGACTGTGGGAAGAGGCCGGAAATGGAGGGCTTCCGCCTTTCGATCCGCCCGAGATTTTGGAGAGCGACCTCGCAGCGTTAGTGCTCGATTGTGCGTTGTGGGGGGAGAGTGACCCGTCACGGTTATGCTGGCTAGATGCGCCGCCTGCGCCCGCAGTAAATGAAGCGCGAAAGGTTTTGAATGCCCTCGGCGCGATTGATGACGGCGGTCATATCACCGAGCATGGCCGGAGGCTTGCCGGTTTACCATTGCCTCCAAACCTTGCGCACATGGCCACTGTTGCCGCGTCAAACGGTCAGGGCGAGGCTGCAGCTACGCTTGCGCTGTTGCTGCAAGAACGCGGATTAGGCGGGCAGGGGGAGGATGTCGAAGCGCGTTTCGAACGCTTCGCGCGTGAGCGCGGTGGTCGCGCAGACGCTGCCCGGGGCCTCGCAAAGCGTATCGGAAAAATGATGATGGGGACCGCAAAAGATGCGCCACTATCTATCGGCGAAATGGTCGCCGTCGCTTATCCAGACCGCATTGCCAAACGCCGCGATGCAAAGGGTGAGAATTGGCTCAGCGCGATGGGGCGTGGGCTTCGGCTTGATCCCGCTTCGCCGCTCGCCAGAGCCGACTGGCTCGCCGTGGCTGATGTTCAAGGTGCAGCATCGGGTGCGCGGATATTGTCAGCGGCTGCATTGACTGAAACTCAGGTTTTGGCCCGATTTGCCGACCGGATCGAGACGGTCACCGACGTACGATATGACAAGGCAGCTGACCGGGTAGATGCGCGGATACGGCGGCGTCTTGGCGCGATTGTGTTGGCGGAAGGGCAAATCGCACCCGGACCGGAAGCCGCAGCACAGGCTCTGCTCGATGCAGTAAGTGAGGGCGGGTTAGACTTGGTTCCGTGGTCGGACACGGCAATATCTTTGCGCCAACGCGCGCGTTTTGCCGGTGCGGATGTCCTGTCGGACGAGGCCCTGCTTGGTTCTGCGGATAGCTGGCTTCTGCCGTTGTTGCTCGGCCAAAACCGCCTGCGCAACATGCCAAAGAGCGCGCTCTCGAACGCGCTCGATAATATTCTTGGCTGGGATGGCAAACAGCAGATCGACCGTATCGCGCCGATGAACTTTTCCAGCGCCGCTGGAACTACCCATGCGATAGACTATGCTGCCGAAGCAGGGCCGACGGTTGAACTCCGCGTGCAGGCGTTGTTCGGCCTCGACATCCATCCGGTCGTCGGCATCAATCGTATTCCGCTGGTGCTCAGCCTTACGTCGCCGGCAGGACGTCCGATCCAAACGACACGCAATCTACCCGAATTCTGGCGCGGGAGCTGGCATGATGTCGCAAAGGAAATGCGCGGGCGCTACCCGAAACACAATTGGCCCGATGCGCCGTGGGAAAGCGTCGCCAGCCTCAAGACCAAAAAAGCCCAAGCGCGCGGCGCTTGACGAATCTGCCTTGGCTGGGGCAAGGCGGCAACAGCCGATTTATTAGGAACTCCAATGACTGCGCGCATTTACCAACGTCCCAAAAATGCCATGCAATCGGGCAAAGCGCGGACCGACGAGTGGGTGTTGGAATTTATCCCCGCCGAGGCGCGTAAGGCCGATCCGCTGATGGGCTGGTCAGGTTCCGGTGATACGCAGGTGCAGGTTGAACTATGCTTCCCCACCATGGATGCAGCCCGCGTTTATGCGGAGAAAAAGGGCTTAAAAGCGACCTATATTCCTACGCCGCCGAAGACGTTGAAGCTGCAAACCTACGCCGACAATTTCCGCTAGGGTCGGATCATTCCGGGTAGCATCAGCAACTTGGCATCAATCACGCAACCTTGTGCGCGTTTAACTGCAACGAACTGCGGTAACTGATCGACCGCAACGCGGTGGACGATAATATTCTCGCCATCGACCCCGCCGCCTTCGCCGATTTTCGTCAGTCCGTGCGCACGCACCAGCGTGAAGCTTTCGCTCAACATGCCAGGCGACGAGTAAAACGCACCCAGGTCTTCGAGCCGTTCGGCGCGGTATCCGGTTTCTTCTTCGAGTTCGCGTGCTGCGGATTCGAGCGGGTCTTCGTCCGCGTCATGGTCGCCGATCAGACCGGCGGGTAACTCGATACAGTTGCAGCCGAGTGGTACGCGATACTGTTCGACGAGCAGAACATCGCCGTCCTCAACCGCCAATATGACTGCGGCACGGATGCCACGGCTGCGCGCGACATACTCCCATTTTCCTTGGCGTTTGGCGGTGACAAAGTTGCCCGCCCACATGATTTCTTCATCATCCATGCCGATTGTCCTGACCATGTCGAGGGATCAAAGCTCGATCAGCCGGTCAGGGAGTTCATTAGGGTTTTCGCTGCCTTTCGGGAAATGTTCAGCCAAAACGACGCCCATTTGCTGCACCGCCACAGCCATGCCTTCGCCCGGCCGATCTGCCTTCACATGGTCGAGCAGCGCAATCATGGCGTCACCCCACACGGCGGGATCGACCTTTGTCGCAATGGCTTCGTCGGCGACGATCTCGGCGCGGTGCTCTTTCATTGAAAGATACAGCAATACGCCGGTGCGCCCGACGGTCTTGGACTCGGTGCCGACCTTGAACATGGTAATGGCGCGCGCCCTGACGCGGGCGAGCTTGATCCGTTTCGGGGTCAATGCCATCCGCAGCGGCATCCATTTCATGAGGAGCCATGTGCCGAGCCATTTCAGACCCATGAAGATAAACACCAGCGCAAGATACTCGCCCGCGCTATATTCATGCTCCCACCCGCCCATGACCCAGTTGAGTTGGTCGAGATAGAACGCCGGGAATATCGCGAGAACAGACAAAGCCAGAAAGGCAATCGCGGTCGCCCAAGCGAGGCCGACGTCGCTATAGCGGTCCGACAAGTCGGTAACGATGGTCACGATCTCGCCGCTGGTATGCTGTTCCGCCGCCGCCACGGCAGCGGTGACCAGTCGATGGTCGGCGTCGGTCACGTGATCGACTTTATTCAAAGCCATTTGCCTTGTTCCTTACCAACCACCCGAGGCACCGCCGCCGCCGAAGCTGCCGCCGCCGCCCGAGAAACCACCGAAGCCGCCTCCACCGCCGCCCCAAGAAGAACCGCCGGAGCCACCACCCCAATCACTGCCACCGCCCCAGATAATCACAGGTCCGCCATAGCCGCTGCGCCGATGCTTCTTGCCCCCTCGCGCGAAGGACATAATGATCGGCAGGATGAAAAAGAAAAATATGAAAATCAGGAAAATAAGCCCGCCGATATCGCCTTCGCTGCTATTACTTCGCCGTTGCTGGCCAGCGGCAGCAGCAACTTTGGCGGCTTCCTCTGGTGGCAACTGCAACTGGGTGATGACGCTATCGACACCGGCATTGATCCCGCCGGGATAGTCTTTCGAGCGAAATGCAGGCAGTATCTTGTCCTGGATGATCCGATGCGACAGCGCATCGGTCATGATACCTTCCAGCCCATAGCCAACCTCAATACGGACCTTACGGTCAGTCGGAGCTACCAACAGCAAAAGGCCGTCGTTTCGCTCCTTGTTGCCGATACCCCACGCGCGACCAAGCCGGTAGCCGTAGTCGGAATCGTCATAGCCTTCGAGGTCGGAAATCGTGGCCACCACGAATTGCCGCTGCGACTGCGTTTCGAGCGCCGCCAGTTTTGCTGTCAATGCGGCCTCTTGCGCTGGATCGAGCAGATTCGCCTGATCGACCACGCGTCCGGTCAATGGAGGGAACGTCTGGGCGCTGGCCGGAACCCCGACCAGCACGCAAATCGCGACCAGCAATGTTGTGACTAAGCTACGCATGGGTTTTCGCCTTTGGCGATTATAACGCAGGTCAACCCGCAGGCATCATGTCTATCTTGGGTGCTTCTTGCGCCCCTTCGGTAGTCGCCTTGAACGGCACCATCGGTTTTGCGCCGTGGATGATCTTGGCGCCGATGATATCGGGGAAGGTCCGAATAGTGGTGTTATAAGAACGCACTGCTTCATTGTAATCACGGCGGGCCACGTTAATGCGGTTTTCGGTGCCTTCCAGTTGTTGCATGAGTTCGCCGTAGCGCGCCTGGCTTTGCAGCGTAGGGTAAGCCTCGACAACGGTGCGCAGTTGGCCGAGCGCCTGCGTCAACTGATTCTGCGCTGCGTTGAATTTCTCGAACGTTGCGGGGTCCGAAAGATCATCGGTGGTAATGTTGATCGCGGTCGCGTTCGCGCGCGCCTGTGTTACTTGCGTCAAGACCTGCGTTTCGGTCGCAGCCGCACCTTTCACCGTCGCAACCAGGTTTGGAATAAGATCGGCGCGGCGCTGATAGCTGTTTTCGACATCGGCCCACTTCGCCTTGGCATTTTCTTCTGCGGTGGGAACGCTGTTAATGCCGCACCCTGCCATTGAGATCGCTGCGACTGGGACTAGCAGGAATTTTGTAAAATCTGTGCGCATCGCATGGGTTCCTTGTTGGTAGATTAGCGTTGTGTGTTACGTACATAAGGCACGAGATGGGTAAGCGCAATGATTGCTATCGTTTTCCAAAAAAATATGTCATGTATTCAGTGGGTTTAAATGAGGGAGAAAAGCTATGTTGAGTGAATTTAAGGCATTTATTGCCAGAGGCAGCGTATTGGACTTGGCGGTCGGTGTGCTGATCGGTGCCGCATTTGGGAAGATTATTTCATCGTTGACCGACGATATTATTATGCCGTTCATTTCGCTGATTACCGGCGGCGGGGTGGATTTCACCAGCAAGTATTTCGTACTAGGCGGCGGCGAAAAGATAACGGCGGGAATGTCGCTCGTGGCTGCAAAGGCTGCGGGCGCTAATGTGCTTGCTTGGGGTAGCTTTGTTACCGCCTTCATCAACTTCCTGATTTTGGCCTTCGTGATTTTCATGATTGTTCGGCAAGCCAACAAGATCATGCCGCCTCCGGCCGCTGGTCCAAGCGATGTCGATCTGCTTACCGAAATCCGCGACGAGCTACGCAAGAAATAAACAATCTGGCAATCGCCGCTCTGGCGGCGATTGCAAAGCCATCGAGGCTATAGCATAGGCTGGCAATAATGAACGCGCCAGACATCTCGAGAGGCCGCCGCCTTACCCGAAAACGGTCCGTCTTCGGGTTTAGCGGCGGCTTTTTCGCGCGTGCGTTTGCTGCGATAACTGCGCGTGGCTTTCATAAAATGCTCGACAGGATCGATAACGGTCTCGCCGAGGGTGCAGTCGAGGTTCGGTTGCCTGACGGTTCGGTCCGCTTTCTTGGCGTGCGCGCTGACGGACCAGCCGCAGATGCGGAAATTCGGCGCTGGTCAGCATTGCTTCGGCTGGCACGTCATGGCTCGGTTGGCTGCTATGAGGGCTGGATCGCTGGTGACTGGGCGAGCACCGATCCGGTAGTTCTGTTCGACCTGTTCGTGCGCAATCGCAACAGCCTTGGTAGCGCCGCTCGCGCGTCGGGTTTGGCTCGCATGCTCGGTAAAACCGTTCATTATTTTAGACGCAACAGCAAGGCAGGTGCCAAGCGGAACATTGAATTTCACTATGATCTCGGCAATGATTTTTACTCCGCCTGGCTCGATAACAGCATGACCTATTCCAGCGCCATCTTCGAATCCGAAGACGAGACGCTGGAGATTGCACAACGCCAAAAAATAGATATTTTGCTCGAACGGCTGAAGTTGGCTGACGGTGCCAGTCTGTTGGAAATCGGGTGCGGCTGGGGTAGTCTTGCGGAAGCTGCTTTAGAGCAACACCGAATAGAATATCATGGCATCACGCTGTCGGCGGAACAAAAGGCTTATGCTGACAGGCGTCTTGCTGTGGCCAAGCTAAGCGAAAACGCGCGGATCAGTCTGACCGACTACCGCGACGTTCAAGGAACCCATGATGCAATCGCGAGCGTGGAGATGGTGGAAGCCGTGGGGCAGGATTACTGGCCAGCCTATCTCGATACGATTGCCCGTTGTTTAAAGCCCGGCGGCCGAGCGGCAGTCCAGTATATCTGTATCGACGACGATATATTCGACGCCTATTCGCGCAGTGCCGATTTCATTCAGCGCTATATTTTCCCAGGCGGCATGTTGCTTGCCGAAAGCCGCTTTCGCGCGCTTGCTGACGCGCGCGGACTGGAGTGGCAAGATCAGTTCGATTTTGGTCTGGACTATGCCAAAACACTTCGCATTTGGCGTGACCGGTTTGATGCCGCGGTTGATGCCGGGCGATTGCCGCCAGGGTTCGATGAAAAATTCGTTTCTCTCTGGCGCTTTTATCTGATGTACTGCGAAGGCGGATTTAAGGGCGGTGGAATCAATGTTGCACAGGTCACACTCGTCAAAAGCTAACATGTTCTGGAGGGGGCATCATGAAGAAATGGATATTGGGCATATTGCTTGTCATTGCGGCGGCAGCCGGGCTGTTCTGGGTAGCGGCAGACAAGGACATGAAGGCGCTGGTGTCCAACCTGCCGACCGATACTAACGTGCTATTCTGGTCGATTCCCCAGCGCGACGCCGCATTCCGGACGATGGACCGGATACCCGTGCTGGCCAAAGCCAACATTATCGAGGCAGGCGAAGATGTCTATCCGATGCCCAAAGGTGCGCCGCTTGATGTTGGCGTCGATGTCGATGCCTATATGAAGCACCAACGCACCGCCGGTTTGGTCATCATTCATGACGGGAAAATCAGACTCGAAAAATACGGGCTCGGCTTTAACGGCGACGGCAAATGGACCAGCTTCTCTGTCGCCAAATCCTTCTCCTCAACATTGGTCGGGGCCGCCATCAAGGACGGCTACATCAAGAGTATCGACGATAAGGTTTCGGCCTATATCCCTGATTTGAAGGGGTCAGCTTATGACGACGTGTCGATCCAGCAATTGCTGACGATGACCTCCGGCGTGAAATGGAACGAAGATTATGGTGACAAGAAATCCGATGTAGCGCTGTTCAACGCCCACAAACCAGAACCCGGTGTTGACGTGACGGTCAGCTATATGCGCAAACTGCCGCGTGAGGCACCTGCCGGCACAAAATGGGTTTACAAGACAGGCGAGACCAATCTGATCGGCGTGCTGGTCAGTTCGGCGACCAAGAAGACATTGTCGGCCTATCTGTCGGAAAAAATCTGGGCACCATTCGGTATGGAACAAGACGGCAGCTGGCTGTTGGGTTCGACTGGCCACGAAATTAGCGGTTGCTGTATTCAGGCATCGACGCGCGACTATGCGCGGATGGGGCTGTTCATGCTTGGCGGCGGTGTTGCTGGCGGGAAAGCCGTCTTGCCCGATGGCTGGATTGCAGCGGCGACCACCAAACAGGCCGATATCGGCGAGGTCGAAAACGGTTATGGCTATCAATGGTGGACGGTCAAAGACGGCAGCTATGCCGCCCAGGGTATATTCGGGCAGGGTATCTTTATCGACCCGAAGCGCAAGTTGATCATCGCGTCGAACAGTAACTGGCCGCAAGCGACCGACAGGCAGGGTGGCGACCAGGCACAGCAGCGCGGTATATTCTACAAACAAGTCCAGCTTGCGATCGATAACGAGCAGACCGCCGCGAAATGAAGCTTGCTGCATTGCACAATAATATCAGCAGCATGAAATAATCTTGCGCTGAAATATCACCTGCAAATGATGGAAAAAAGGGGCTTTTCGTATCCCGTTTTTTGGTCCAGCATGTGCTTTAGGGTCATAGTGTCAGCCGGGAGAAAATCGATGGACTTCAAGACATTTCTGCACGCAGGCAGCAACCGCCGCGCGATGCTCAAGGGCATGGGCGTAGCAGCGGTCGGGTTCTCACTAACCGGTGCTCTCGCGGGCTGTGGCGGGAAGGATGCGAAAAAGCTGGCGAATGGCGAAGAGGCCGAACTGAACTTCTACAACTGGGATACATACATCGGCGAAACCACGCTGGAGGACTACAAGGAAGCGGGCGGCGTCGATGTCAATATGACGTTGTTCGCCAGCAATGATGAGCTGTTCGCAAAGCTTCGCGCGGGCAACCAGGGCTATGATGTCATTGTGCCGTCGAACGACTTTGTCGAACGCATGGCTTCGGCCGATATGCTGATGGAGCTCGACAAGGCGCAAATCCCGAACTTCAAAAATGTCGCCAAGGATTATCAAGACGTTCCTTATGATCCGGCGCGCAAGCATTCAATGCCTTACACGTGGCTTGTGCTTGGCATCGGCTACCGCAAAACCAAAGTGAAGGCTGTGCCCGACAGCTGGAAAGTGCTGTTCGATTCCGACGAATATAAGGGCCGCATAGCAGTGCTGTCAGAGGCGGGCGACATGTTCCGGCTCTATGGCAAATATCTGGGCAAGTCGGTCAACGGCCTGACCGATGCCGATTTGAAAACCATTGAAGCGATGATGATCAAGCAGAAGTCTAATATCAAAGCCTTCCACGAAGACAATGGCCAGGACATGCTGCTGAAGGGTGAGGTCGATCTTGTGCTCGAATATAATGGCGACATTGCGCAGGCGATGGTCGAGGATAAAGATATAGGCTTCGTCATTCCGAAGGAAGGCAGTCAGTTGAATTCAGACAATCTCTGCATTCCCAAGGGCGCACCACACCCGAAAAATGCCCATGCGTTCATTAACTATTTGCTCGACGCCGAGGCGGGTAAGAAGATTACTGAGACGATCCTTTATCCAACGCCGAATGATGCAGCGAAGGCCTTGATGCCCGAAGAATACAAGAACAATCCTGTCATTTTCCCGGCTGCCGATGTGCTGGCAAAATGCGAGTATGCCAAATTCAATCCGGACCTCCAGCCGAAATATGAGGAGGCCTTCACCCGCGTGCGGGCGGCCTAGTCGTGGCCGGCGCGCTGCAGGATTGGAAAGCCCAGAAGAAGCCGTTTGCCGCGATTGCAACGGCACCGATATTCTGGCTCGCCCTGTTTTTCGTGGTGCCGATGGGGATTGTCTGGTTGTATAGCTTTGGCCAGAATTCGGGTCCGGCAACCATCGAGATTTCAGGGACGCTCGATAACTACAAGCGTGCGATGGAGTGGTTGTATCTGTCTATTTTCCTGAAGTCGCTGGCGGTCGCGGCGCTGGTTACACTCATCTGCCTGATAGTCGGGTTTCCGGTGGCGATGGCGATTACTTTTGCAGCACCCAAATGGCGGCCTTGGCTGTTGCTCGGCATCATGCTGCCGTTCTGGACCAACTTGCTGATCCGCACCTATGCGTTGATGACATTGATGGGCACCAATGGATACGCCAACAAAGGGCTCGGCGCGCTGTGGGATAGTGCGAGTTGGCTGCGCACATTAGCCGGGATGCAGCCACTTGAGGCCTGGACGCCCATTCAGTTGCTTTACAATAATTTCGCGGTGGTGCTGGGACTGGTCTATGTGCATTTACCGTTCATGGTGTTGCCGCTGTATTCGGCGCTCGACCGGCTGGACAAGTCGCTGATCGAGGCCAGCCTTGACTTGGGTGCTGGGCATTTTCGCACCTTTATGAAGGTGGTTTTGCCGCTCGCTGGCCCGGGCGTGGTTGCTGGGGTAATGATTACGCTGATCCCCGCGCTCGGCGCGTATCTGACCCCCGATCTGATGGGCGGCACCGAAAGCCAGATGATCGCCAATGTCATCGAGCGCCAGTTCAAGCGCGCCAATGACTGGCCGTTCGGAGCGGCGCTCTCGTTCCTTTTGATCTATGCGATGTTCATCCTGATCGCGCTGCAATCCATGCGCGCGAACAAGAGCGGGGAGCGGCACTGATGGCCCTGTATTGTCTCCCATTCGCCTCGAGCCCTTCGGCTGGCTTGCAGCCGCTCAGGATAAACTTGGCCAAAGGCCAAGACGAGACACCCATCGGCCGCGCACGCCTTAACGGCCTCTCGACTGGGCTCGAGGCGAACGGAAGGGGGAAGTGCAGTGTTTAGTCGCACCCCCGTCGCGCCGCTCGAATATACCCGCAAATTCTGGATGCGCAGCTGGGTCGCGCTGACCATGATCTTCCTTTACGCGCCGCTCGTCGTGCTGATGATTTTCAGTTTCAACGATAGCAAGCGCAACGTCGTGTGGAAGGGGTTCACGTTCAAATATTACGAGAAGGCGTTGGACAACGCATCGCTGGTCGAGGCGCTCATTAACTCGCTCACAATCGCGTTTCTGGCAACGATCTTCAGCCTTATCCTTGGCGCGCTTGCTGCGGTCATGCTGTGGCGCTTCCGCTTCCCGCTGAAGGGCGCGGTCGAAGGGACAATGGCGCTACCGATCATTGTGCCGGAAATCTGCATGGGCGTGGCGATGCTGATTTTCTTTGCCAAGGTCGAATGGCCAACCGGAATGGTATGGCCGCTCAATTTGTCGGCGATCACCATCGCGCACATCACTTTCTGCTTTCCGTTTGTGGCCCTCGTCGTGCGGGCGCGGCTGGCGGGATTCAATAAGGAAGAGGAAGAGGCGGCGCGCGATTTGGGGGCGACCGAGTGGCAGGTTTTCCGCGATGTCTTGCTGCCGCATATGAAGCCCAGCCTCGTCGCTGGTGCGCTTCTGGCGTTCACGCTCAGTCTGGATGACTTTGTGATTACCTTCTTCACCAGCGGGCCGGATACCATCACTTTTCCGGTCAAGGTCTATTCGATGGTGCGCTTCTCGGTGACGCCGGAGGTCAACGCCGCATCGACGTTGCTGATAATATTGACCGTGCTCCTGACCGCCGTGGCGCTAAAGCTGCAAGGCGTGAAGGGCATAGCGGCGGCGCACTGATGATGGCCCACCCCCTTGCCGTTCGTCTCGAGCCCTTCGACTGGCTTGCAGCCGCTCAGGATAAACTTGGCCATGAGCCAAGTCGAGACACCCATCCGTATCGCACGGCCTCACGGTGTCTCGACGACGCTCGACACGAACGGATTTTGTTGGAATTTTGATATGACTGAAACCAAAACCCCGATCATCCAGATCCGCAACATTACCAAACGCTTTGGCAAAGTGACTGCGGTCGACAATGTCAGCCTCGACATATTGTCCGGCGAGTTCTTTGTGCTGCTCGGGCCATCGGGTTGCGGCAAGACAACTTTGTTGCGGATGATCGCGGGGTTCGAGCTGCCGACTGAGGGTCAAATCCTGATCGACGGGCAGGATATGGCAAACGTCCCGCCCAACAAACGCCCGGTCAATATGGTGTTCCAGAGCTATGCCGTGTTTCCGCATATGAGCGTGACCGACAATGTTGGCTATGGTCTGCGCATATCGGGGGTGGGCAAATCGGAAATCAAGGACCGCGTCGAGGAAGCGTTGGAACTGGTCAAGCTCGGCGGTTTCGGCGACCGGATGCCCGACCAGATGTCAGGCGGCCAAAGACAGCGTGTGGCCCTCGCGCGTAGCCTAGTGATGCGGCCCAAGGTGTTGTTGCTCGATGAGCCACTTTCCGCGCTCGACGCCAAGCTGCGCGCGCAGATGCAGTTCGAACTGACCGCGTTGCAGGAAAAGGTCGGCATCACCTTTGTGACCGTCACGCACGACCAAGATGAAGCATTGTCGATGGCGTGCCGGATCGCGGTCATCAACAAAGGCGAGGTCGCCCAACTGGCAGCACCTTCGGACCTCTATGAATATCCCGCCAACCGTTTCGTTGCTGATTTTGTCGGCGCGGTGAACACATTTGAGGGCAAGCTAACGCTCGACGAACCGGACCGCGCCGCCGTCGATTGTCCGGGCGTCGGCAAGATTTACCTGAACCACGGCGTCACCGGCGCGCATGGCAGCGACGTGTGGGTCGCGGTGCGGCCGGAGAAAATCACGCTGCACACACCCGGCATGGGCAAAGCAGTGCAGGGTGCCGCCAAGGATTCGCCAGAGGGCCATAACTTCGCGCGCGGCACTATCAAAGGCATGAGCTATCTGGGCGATTGCACCCTGTTCGAAATCGAACTGGAAGGCGGCGCGATGATGCGAGTCCGCCGGCCCAATCTGTCCCGCACCGACCAAGAGGCATTCACTTGGGAAGATAAGGTTTCGATGCACTGGGATAGCGCCAGTCCGGTGGTATTGCTGGCGTAATTACTCAACCACCGGCGCAACCCGCACATCCAGCAAGTCGACGCGGATGTTGATTTCTGGTTCGCCTTCCGCCGCGTCTGCGCGCTTGGGCAGGCAAAACGTATATGCCGCGCCCACCTGCATCAATTTCAAAGCCTCGCCGAAAACCGGCGTTGCCTGCGCCAGTGCAATTTTCTCCCATTCGCGCTTTTCGCTGACAATGCCGGTTTTCGCATCGAACGTGGTGAAATCGACGAGGGTTATGTCGGCGTCTGTGGGGGTTTTGCCGCTGCCTGTTTTGATCGCCCGGTAGCTAAGGCCCGACGCTGTGCTCTTGTCGCAGGTGCGTTCGGCCAGCGGGATTACCGGCTTGGGCGGCGGGTTGGTGAAGGAGAGGAGTTCGACCTCGAACACCAGATCGGCATTGCCCGGAATGGGGCCGGTGCCTGCTTCGCCGTAACCCAGCTTTGACGGGATGCAGAGCCGGTATTTTGCGCCAGGTTGCATCATTTTCAGGCCTTGCGAGAATCCGGGGATGACGCCTCCGACCTTGAATTCTGTACCGGTCCCTGCATCAAAACTGCTGCCATCCGATTGCAAGTAGCCCTTATAGTTCACTTTGACTTTGGCATCGGCACCCGGTTTTTCGCCTTTGCCGGGTTTGATGACGGTGTAGGTCAGGCCTTCGGGCGTTGCTGTCTTGCAGGTTAGCGTAGGCGGCTTTGCCTTGGCAGATGCGGCGAAAGCGGGGGCGGTGTTGATGAGCAGGGCGGGGATGAAGAGCGCGGTGGTTGCGGCGCGCTTGAGTGTTGAAATGGTCATGGAAATTCGCGGTAACGGGTGATGGGAATTTGTCTAGAGCCTCTATTATCCTCTCCATCTTGAAAAGATGGAGAGGTGGCAGGCGTTGCTCTTGCAACAACTGACGGAGGGGCCTGCAACGTCAAAGGCCCCTCCGACACGCCTTCGGCGCGCCACCTCCCCATTTCTGCGAAATAGGGAGGATTAGGAGATCGCCCGCAAGCGTGGTTCGGCCTCATCGAGCGACTTGCGGATAATCCCCACCATGTCGTCGATCTGCTCCAACGAAATTATCAGCGGCGGGCACATAACGACGCTGTCGCGGATGCCGCGGACCATCAGGCCGTTGCGGATGCAAATATCGCGCACCATCGGCCCGGCGGTGCCTTCTGCGCCACCAAATCGCGCGCCAGTGGCTTTGTCAGCAACGATTTCGACCGCGCCGAGCAGGCCAATCGAGCGTGCTTCGCCAACCAGCGGATGATCGCTTAAAGTCGCCAACGCCTGCGCCAGATATGGCCCGGTTTCGCTGCGCGTGCGCTCGACTAAGCCTTCACGTTCGATGATTTCGATATTGCGCAGTGCGACGGCTGCGGCAACGGGGTGGCCCGAATAGGTAAAGCCGTGGACGAAATCGCCGCCGGTTTTCATGACTTTCACAATTTCTTCGGACACCGCAACCGCCGAGATGGGGAGGTAGCCCGACGACAGTCCCTTGGCCATTGCGATGATGTCGGGCTTCACGCCCATGCTCTCATGGCCCCACATATTCCCGGTGCGGCCAAAGCCACAGATAACCTCGTCGCAGATCATGAGGATACCGTATTTGCGGCAGATCGCCTCGACCTGTGGCCAGTAGTTGGCGGGCGGGATGATGACACCGCCGGCACCTTGCACCGGTTCGCCGATGAAGGCGGCGACGTTTTCCGGGCCGACTTCAATGATTTTGTCCTCTATGGCTTGCGCGCAGGCGGTGCCGAAATCTTCGGGGCTCATGTCGCGGCCTTCATTATACCAATAAGGCTGGCGGACATGTTCGATACCCGCGACCGGCACCTGGCCTTTGATGTGCATGCCCTGATCGTGCATCATCTTCATGCCGCCAAGGCTGACGCCCGCTACGGTTGATCCGTGATAGGCGTTGCGGCGGCTTATAAAAACGGTGCGGCTGGTGTCGCCCTTCACCTGCCAATAATGGCGGACCATGCGCAGGATGGTGTCGTTTGCTTCGCTGCCCGATGCGTTGAAGAACACATGCGGCAGCCGGTTTTGCGTCAGGCTGGCGATTTTCTGTGCGAGCAGCACCGTGGGCGGCGTAGCGGTTTTGAAGAAGGTGTTGTAGAAGGGCAGTTCCAGCATCTGGTCGCGTGCGACGTCGGCCAGTTCGGCGCGGCCATAGCCGACATTGACACACCACAGGCCCGCCATGCCGTCGAGGATTCGGTTGCCGTCGCCGTCATAGATGTAGCAGCCGTCGGCATGGGTGATAATGCGGCTGCCGCCCAAGTCTTCGATTTCCTGCCAGTCGGCTTGGGCGGGAAGGTGGTGTGCGATGTCGAGGCGGCGAAGTTCGGCGATGTCGTAATTGCGGGGCATGATGGTTTCCTAAATATTCAACGTCGCTCCAGCGAAGGCTGGAGCCTATGGCGTCTGCCGAATTAAACTGAGGTCAGCGGCTTACGAGAGACGTGATGGACACCAGCCTGCGCTGGTGCGACGGAACGCTTAAGGCGAGAAGCCAATTCGCGCTTGGTAGCGGTTTACGCGTGTTATCGGCAAAAATCCCAGCATGGCGACGAGACTAATCAAAAAATGCTACCGCTGTCGAGCGTTTCTGCTTATCGGCCAACGAAGTTTCACGCATAAAGGGCGTCTTATGGATCAAACCGTCGTTACCGAACAAATGCGCCTCGGCCTGCGCCGCTTTGCCAAGGCGGTGATGGTGGTGAGCGCAGGGCATGACGGCGCGCGCTACGCGATGTCGGCAACCGCGTGCAGCGAGGTCAGCCTCAATCCGCCGACAATGCTGGTTTGTGTCAACCAGGCGTCGTCGATGCACGCGCCGTTGGCGGCTGGCGCAGACTTTGCGATCAACATGCTGCATTCCGGGCAGCAGCAGATTTCGCGCAATTGTAGCGGCGAAAAGCAGGGCGAAGAGCGCTTCAGCGAGGGCGACTGGCAGGATGACGGCGGCACGCCGTGGCTCGCTGACGGGCAGGCGAGCTTTATCTGTCATGTGGTAAATCGTGCCGACCACGGCACCCACAGCGTCTTCATCGGTGAAGTGCGTGCGGCGCACACCGCCGAGATTGTCGATCCGTTGGTTTATGTCGATGGCCGCTATCTCGAACCGGCGCACAAGGAAGTTGGCGATGCTGCAATTTGATGTCCTGATTGTTGGCGGCGGGCACGGCGGCGCGCAGGCGGCGATTGCGCTGCGGCAGGCAAAGTTTGTGGGCAGCATCGCGGTTGTCTGCGACGAGCATGAATATCCATACGAACGCCCGCCATTGTCGAAAGACTATTTCGCCGGAGAGAAAGCGTTTGAGCGGATCATGATCCGCCCACCTGCGTTTTGGGGGGAGCGCGAGATCACAATGCTGCTCGGCAAGCGGGTCGATACGGTCGATGCCGCCGCGCACGAGGTGAAAACGGCAGACGGCGAAACGATTGGTTACGGCCAGATGATCTGGGCGACGGGCGGCTCACCGCGCTGGTTGCAATGCGAGGGCGGCAATCTTGATGGCGTGCACGTCGTGCGCAACCGTTCGGACGTCGATGCGATGCTGGACGGGCTCGACGATGTTTCGAGCGTCGTGGTCATCGGCGGCGGCTATATCGGGCTGGAGGCCGCGGCTGTGCTCACTAAGATGGGTAAGCAGGTGACCGTGATGGAGGCGCTCGACCGGGTGCTGGCGCGCGTTGCGGGTGAGGAACTGTCGCGCTTTTACGAAGACGAACACCGCGCGCACGGCGTCGATGTGCAGCTTGGTGTTGAGGTGAGCTGTATCGAGGGCAAAGATGGCCGTGTCAGTGGTGTGCGGCTGGCTGATGACACCGTCATTCCCGCGCAAATGGTGATTGTCGGAATAGGCATCATTCCGGCGGTCGTGCCATTGTTACATGCGGGTGCCTCGGGCGGTAGCGGGGTGGATGTCGATGAATATTGCCGGACTTCGCTGCCCGATATATTTGCAATCGGTGACTGTGCTGCACACGCCAATGATTTTGCCGGTGGTGCCGTGATGCGGGTGGAATCGGTGCAGAACGCCAATGATATGGCCAACGCGGTGGTGAAAAGCATTACCGGCGAACTGACCGCTTATCATGCGGTGCCGTGGTTCTGGTCTAATCAATATGATCTGCGGTTGCAGACCGTCGGGCTATCGACCGGGTATGACGCAACGGTATTACGCGGCGACCCCGCGACGCGCAGTTTTTCGGTTATTTACCTGAAACAGGGCAAAGTCATCGCGCTTGACTGCGTCAATATGGTCAAGGATTATGTACAGGGCCGCAAGCTGGTGGAGGCCCGGGTTTCGCCGGATGTGGCGGTGCTGGCCGACGCGAATGTGCCGTTGAAGGAGTTGCTGCCGGTTTGAGTTCGCCGAGCGCCCACCGCGCCGCCTCGGCCAGCGTTTCGTCCGGATCGCCAGTCAGCGCAGTTATTTGGTCGATCAGCCCGATATCCCCGCTGTTCCCCGCCGCGATCAGACAGTTGCGCACGAACCGGTCGCGCCCGATGCGCTTGATCGGCGAGCCCGAAAACAGCCGCCGAAAGCCCGCATCGTCGAGCGCAAGCAGGTCAGCAAGGCGCGGCGCCGCCAGTTCGGCGCGGGGCAGGAAGGCGCGGATCGCTTGCGCCTCGCTGGCAAATTTGTTCCACGGGCACACCGCCAGGCAATCGTCGCAGCCATAGATGCGATTGCCGATCGCCTTGCGGAATTCCTCCGGGATCGGCCCCTTGTGCTCGATCGTCAGATAGGAAATGCAGCGCCGGGCATCGAGCCGGTAGGGCGCGGGGAAGGCGTCGGTCGGGCAGGCGGTCTGGCAGGCGTTGCACGAGCCGCAGTGGTCGGTTTCCGGCGCATCGGGCAAAAGCTCAAGCGTGGTGTAGATTTCGCCGAGGAACAGCCAGGAGCCGTGCTGCCGGCTGACGAGATTGGTGTGCTTGCCCTGCCAGCCCAGCCCAGCGGCGGCGGCCAGCGGTTTTTCCATCACCGGGGCGGTATCGGTGAACACCTTTACTCCAGCCTCGCCAAGTCCGCGCCGCCGCGCCGCGTCGATCAGCCAGCGGGCCAGCGCCTTGAGCGCCTTTTTGACCACATCGTGATAATCCGCGCCTTGCGCATAGGCGGAAATCCGGCCGACCTCGCCGTGCCCCGCCAGCGCCAGCGGATCACCGG
>JANONL010000356.1:0-2475 GCA_031420815.1 Sphingomonadales bacterium
GGGCCTCCATTGACCACCGCGTCAATCATCCCATCCGGCGTCTAATCGGTGGAGGTCCAATTTTACCTGGTCAACGACGCCAATCATTCCGCCGGACCCCTTGCGCATAAAGCAGCGCGGTCAGGTCACCATGCCGCACCGAAAAATTGGCAGCTTCGGCGAGCATCGGGCGTGGGTGATACCCGACGCCCAAGCCTTCTCCCCCAACCGCAGCCTTTATCATCGGCAGGTCATTGGCGCCGTCGCCAACCGCCAGCACCTGATCGAGGCGTAATCCGTTTGCCTTGGCAGCGGCCAACAAAACCAACCGTTTTCCTGCTGCATCGACAATGTCGCCGATCAGCTTTCCGGTCAGCCTGCCCTCGACTATTTCCAGAACATTGGCGTGGACCTCGGACAATCCGATCATTTGTGCGACGGGTCCGGTAAAGCTCGTAAACCCTCCGGACACCAGCACGCAATGCGCGCCCCAACCCGACATTGTCCGGACCAGTGCTTCGGCACCCGGCATCGGACGGACACGTTCGGCAAGGCATGTTGCAATCACGCTCTCATCGAGACCGGCCAGCAAGGCTACGCGTGCGTTTAATGCCTCGGCAAAGTCCAGTTCACCTGCCATTGCCCGTTCGGTAATCGCCGCGATTTGCGGTTTGATACCGGCATAGTCGGCAAGCTCGTCGATGCATTCGACCGTGATCATGGTGGAGTCCATGTCGGACACCAGCAACATCTTGCGACGGCTATCGCTGGATTGCACGGCGATGTCGCAGGTGGCCGCTAACGGTGCGAGCGCGGCGCGGGCGTTGGATATGCTGCCTTCAAAACCGATATCAACCGCCTCACCTTGTTCCAGCCATTCGATTTCGGCAGGCGTACAGCCAGCCGCAGCCAGCCGGTCGCAGGCGTCCGAAATTATTCCGCTTTCAAGCGTGCCTGCTGCTATCAAGGTGGAGATGGGCATATCGAATCCTGAAACCAAACCGAAACCTAATCGAAGAGTGGCGCTTATTGCGGGTCCGACCGCCAGCGGCAAGACCGCATTGGCGCTGCATCTGGCGAAATCGCGCAATATTGTCATTATCAACGCCGACAGCGCGCAAGTTTATTCCGATTTGTCAGTATTGAGCGCGCAGCCGACGTCGGCGGAGAAGGCAAGCGTGCCGCACCGGCTGTTTGGCTATCTCGATGGAGGAACGGGCTGTTCAGCGGCAAAGTGGGCGGCGGATGCGAAGGCGGAGATTGCTGCGGCACATGCTGCCGGAAGTTTACCCGTGCTGGTCGGCGGCACGGGGCTGTATTTGCGCACCTTATTGGAGGGTATCGCCCCCATCCCCGACATCGGTGCAAACATCCGCGCCGAAATACGCGCACTTCCGACGCCCGAGGCTTATGCGCGGCTGCAAAAGCAGGACACGGTCATGGCGACGCAACTCGCATCCACCGATAGCAGCCGCATTTCGCGCGCGCTGGAGGTCATCGAGAGCACTGGCCGCAGCATCGCCGATTGGCGCAAGCAGAAGGCCGGCGGGATTGCCGGCGCGGTCGAACTGCACCCATTAATCCTCTTGCCGCCGAGAGAATGGCTTTACGCGCGCTGCGATGCGCGGTTCGATACGATGCTGGAAAGTGGCGCTGTCGGGGAGGTTGAGGCTTTGCTGGCCCGCAACCTGCCCGCCGATGCGCCGGTGATGCGGGCAATCGGCGTTCCCGAAATCACCGCGATGCTGGCCGGTGATATCAGCCGCGACGACGCCATCGTACGCGGCAAAATCGCCACCCGCCAATACGCCAAACGCCAATTCACCTGGTTCCGCAACCAGCCACCCGCTGAATGGCCGCGCTGGGAAGAAAAGATAAATGACTCAAATAGCGCAATAATTGAAATATTATTACAATTTTAATGGTTGACATGCCATATTATAATCTCTAGCGAACCCGCTCTTGCCAATCATATTGCAACGCAGCATGACCCGAAAAACCACGCTGCGCGGCAACTTCGCAAACATCGAATTGGACCCAAAAGTGCCCGAAAAATCCGGTGCAGACATATTGATCGAGACCCTGATCGAACAGGGTGTGGATATCATATTCGGCTATCCTGGCGGCGCAGTTCTGCCAATTTACGACGCGTTGTTCCAGCATTCGAAGATCAAACATGTCCTCGTCCGGCACGAGGCAGGTGCTGCCCATGCCGCCGAAGGCTATGCCCGCTCGACCGGTAAACCCGGCGTGGTGTTGGTCACATCGGGCCCCGGCGCCACAAACGCGGTGACCGGCATAGCCGACGCATTCCTCGACTCGATACCGCTGGTCGTCATCACCGGTCAGGTCGCCACCAACCTGATCGGCAGCGACGCCTTTCAGGAAGCCGACACCGTCGGCATCACCCGCCATTGCTCAAAGCATAACTACCTCGTCAAAGACCCGGCTGAACTCGCATCGACACTGCGCGAGGCATTTCTGATAGCGACAACC
>JANONL010000357.1:0-4229 GCA_031420815.1 Sphingomonadales bacterium
GCGACGGCCTGCGGTTGGCTGGCGCCAAATCGCAACCTGAGCTGGTCTGCCAAATAGCCGAGTGGCGCGCCGCTATCGATCGCGCGTCTGGCGGCAAAGGCGACAAGTAATCCCTCTGCCCGCGCCGCATTGCCCGACGCAGCTGCAGCATCAGCGTTAATTTGCGTCAATCGATTTTCGATGCTGGCGACGGTATCATTTGGGGGAGCAACGGCTGAAAATGGCGGGGTTACAATGGTCGGGAGTGTTTCAGGTACATCTGTTGACCGAGACGTGAAGCCGCCATCCCAATAGCCCATCCGGTTGGCGAGCCAACCGGTGCCGACGACGCCGCCGATAAAGGCGATCAGCAGCAGTAGCAGAATATGTTTAAGCCTCATTCCGCCGCGCGCTGTCGGCGGCGTCATTGCGTAATCGTTCATGTATTCCCCTCTACTCCGATAGACAGTTAGGGGTCGCAATTGACATTTGTAAAGCAGCTTTACAGCAGGGACAAGAGCGCAGCGTCATCGGGGGTCGGTGCGGTCACCACTTTGCACCATCCACAACCGGCGCTGTTCGCAATTGCCGGGGATAATGCCGCAAGCGTTACTCCAGCGCGATCAATACCTTGTGCATCACAGAGCTCGGCAAAATGGCAAGCTGCGCGAGCCGAATGTAGCATTACGGCATCAGCCATATTTATTACGGTCGCACCGTTTTCAGGCAATGGCAGCGCGGTACTGCGATAGACAATGCTGATATCGACCGAAACGCCGTCCAGCACCGGCGCTTCGGTATGATCCTGGCCAGCCAACCAAAGCAGGCGGCTGTAGCCTGAGCGCTTGGCGGCATTGACCACCGCATCGACCCCGGCATCGCCAGTGAAGGCGACGGGTATATGCTCTTGTTCCGCCGCCCGCGCCGTAGCCGTGCCGACAGCGTAGATGGGCAACAGCGCAACTTGCGCAAGCCCGCTGCCTGCCTGTCGCACCGCATTGCCGCTAGTGAGAATAATCGCGTCATAGGCGTCTGGCGACGGCACGTCCCATGTCAACGGCTGAACTTCGAACAACGGCATCACAACCGCTGTGTGTCCCAAGGCTTCAACGCGCACGGCAGTGGCGGAGGCCCCCGGCTGCGGTCGAACCACGAGCAATCTCATGGCTCGAACAATGCCCGGAGGCCAGTGCTTGCGTTTTTGAGCAGTTCAGCGGCAAGCGTTCTCGGCGCGGCATTATCCACCGGTGTAAATCGGGTTTCACCAGCTTGCATTTCAACACCATCATTGCTGAAAATCTGGCCACGCAGATGAATGTTGCCGCCTTCACATATAGCCAGTGCGGCCACCGGCGAGTGGCAATTTCCGCCCAGCCCTTCCAGAAAATGTCGCTCCGCCCAAACCGAAATAGCGGTCGGGGCGTCGTTGACTGCATCGAGCACCGAAACAAGATCAACGCGTGCCCTGAGCTGGTCGATACCTACTGCTCCTTGCGATGCGGCGGGCAGCAGGTGGTAGGTCGAGATTGCGTGGCCGATATCATGCATGTCCAGCCGGTCGAGCCCTGCTGCTGCCAAAAGCGTTGCATCGGCCTCCCCCGCCGCTATCCGCGCCAGCCGGGTGGCGACATTTCCGCGCAACGGCACGATCCGGAGGTCGGGCCGCAGCCGCAACAACTGCGCGGCGCGGCGGGGGCTCGACGTGCCGACACGCGCACCTTTCGCCAATGCTTCGATAGATGCCCCGCCGATCAGCCGGTCGCGGACATCGGCGCGGGGCAGCATCGCGGAAATATGGAAAATGTCGGGCCGGACGGTTTCGACGTCCTTCATCGAATGCACGGCAATGTCGATCTGGTCATCGACGAGTGCACGCTCTAACTCTTTCGTCCACAACGCCTTGCCGCCGATGTCGGCGAGTGGCCTGTCCTGGATTTTGTCGCCGCTGGAGAGCATCGGCACCAAGATCACTGCGGCTTCGGGCAGTTCGTGCGCCGTCCGTATGGCCGTCGCCGCCATTTCCGCTTGCGCCAACGCCAGCGGTGAACGGCGGGTACCGATACGGAGCGGGCGGGAAGCAGTAAAGGCGGCGGCAGTCATGCGGCTTGTCCATAGCGAGGGTCATGCTTATGGGAAAGAGCAATGGCAATCATCCTCGGTCTTGAATCAAGCTGCGATGAGACGGCGGCGGCAATTGTCCGGTCAGACCGGACAATTTTGAGCCATGCGCTGGCGGGGCAGGAGGACCATCACCGTGCCTTTGGAGGCGTTGTACCGGAAATTGCCGCGCGCGCGCATGCCGAACTGATGACGCCGCTAGTGCAAACTGCGCTTGCCGACGCGGGCATGACGCTGAATGATGTCGACGCAATCGCCGCGACCGCCGGCCCCGGGCTGATCGGTGGCGTGATGGTCGGGCTGGTAACGGCCAAGGCGCTGGCGATGGCGGCGGACAAACCATTGATTGCGGTCAATCATCTGGAGGGACATGCGCTGTCGCCGCGTCTGGTCGATGCCGATTTGGATTTTCCGTATCTGCTGTTGTTGGTGTCGGGTGGGCATTGCCAGCTGCTAAGGGTACGCGGCGTCGGGCAATATGACCGGCTTGCGACCACGATTGACGATGCCGTGGGCGAAGCGTTCGACAAGACAGCGAAGATTTTAGGCTTGGGATTCCCCGGTGGCCCGGCGGTTGAGCGGGCAGCGGCATTGGGTGATGCAAAGTCCGTGCCTTTGCCGCGACCGCTCAAAGGTGCGGATGAACCGCATTTTTCGTTCGCAGGTTTGAAAAGCGCGGTGGTGCGCGCGCATGATTCGGGTCAGTACCGGGTCGAGGATATCGCCGCCTCGTTCCAGCAGGCGGTTGTCGATTGCCTTGCCGACCGGTTGCGCTATTCGCTCAGCCGCATCGACCCGCTGGCGGCTTTGGTAGTCGCAGGCGGTGTCGCGGCCAACGGCGCGATCAGGAGCAAGCTCGCCAGCATCGCGGACGAAAACAACATGCGTTTCGTGGCCCCGCCTTTGTGGCTCTGCACCGATAATGGCGCGATGATCGCGTGGGCCGGGATCGAGCGTTTTGCGGCAGGTTTGACCGATGGTCTGGATTTTGTCGCCCGCCCGCGCTGGCCGCTTGATCCACAAGCAGCGCCAGCGCGCGGTGCAGGAGTGAAAGCATGAGCAATGCACGATATCCGGTTGGCGTCATCGGTGGCGGCGCTTGGGGGACGGCGCTGGCAACGGTCATGGCGCAGATTCACGGCGAAGTCGTTATATGGGCGCGTGAGGACGAGGTCGTCGCCTCAATCAATGGCGCCCACGAAAATCAGGCTTTCCTGCCCGGACTGTCGCTATCACCCAATATCCGTGCAACCGGCGATCTCTCAGAAATGGTCGATTGCGGCGCATTGCTGATTGTCACGCCGGCACAGCATGTCCGCGCGACTTTGGCAGCCCTGCCCGATACCGATGCGCCGTTGCTGCTCTGCGCAAAAGGCATTGAGGCCGATACGCAGAAGCTTGTTTCGGACATTGCTGCTGAAATGCGGCCTGAAAATCCGGTAGCAGTATTATCTGGGCCCACCTTTGCACACGAAGTTGCTGCCGGAAAACCTACCGCCATTACGCTAGCAACCGCCGATCAGGCGCTGGGTTCACGGCTAATGCAGCTTATCGCGGCGCCGCATTTCCGGCCTTATTGGAGCGACGATGTTGTAGGCGCAGAAATCGGCGGCGCCGTCAAAAATGTCCTCGCGATAGGTTGTGGTGTTGTCGATGGTGCAGGACTTGGTCTGAATGCAAGGGCCGCCTTGATCGCTCGCGGTTTTGCCGAGATGTTGCGTTATGGGCTGGCACGCGGAGCCAAGGCCGAAACGCTTGCCGGATTGTCGGGTCTTGGCGATTTGGTCCTAACCTGCAGCTCGGAAAATTCACGCAATTTCTCGCTTGGGCGCGGGCTGGGTCAGGGCACGCCTGCTGTCGAAATGCTTGCCGACCGGCGTACCGTGGCCGAAGGCGCATTTACCGCGCCAGTGCTGATGCAATCCGCGCAAAAGCTCGGCGTCGATATGCCGATTGTAACTGCGGTTTGCGCGTTGCTGGATGGCAACGCCAACGTAGGCGAGGTAATTGCCACGCTGCTCGCACGGCCCTTAAAGCCCGAAAGCTGGTAACACACAGTTTGTTACGCTAGGTTCGCCAAACAGGGGTGCAAGATTGACGGCTGCCAGAACCGACGAAGACGACATTGCCGC
>JANONL010000358.1:0-2966 GCA_031420815.1 Sphingomonadales bacterium
GAACGATGTCCAGCCAATCTACGAAATGGCCAAGCGCACCGGTGGCGGTTTCACCAACCTGCCGCCCGACCGCAAGGCACTGACCGCAAAGCTTGAAAAATCGGCAGCGGGATTTGCGCGCACCGACGATATCGTCAACGATGACCTCTATGTATTTGTGCTGCAAAATACCGAGACCGGTGAAGTGCGCGGTACGTGCCAGATATTCGGCTGCGTCGGGCAGAAATGGCCTTTCTACAGCTACCGCATCGGCGCGCTGACCCAGCATAGTGTCGAACTTGACCGGACTTTCCGCGCCGATATCCTGAACCTGTCGACCGACCTTGAAGGCACCAGTGAAGTCGGCGGGCTTTTCCTGCACCCCGGTGAACGCGCGGGCGGGCTGGGTTTGCTCATCGCGCGCAGCCGCTATCTGTTCATCCGCAACCACCGCGCCCGCTTTGCCGACCGGACACTTGCCGAACTGCGCGGGGTAATCGACGAGGCAGGCGGATCGCCGTTCTGGGACGGCGTCGCTGGCCGCTTTTTCGGCATGAGTTTTCAGGAAGCCGATGAATTCAACGCCAAGTTCGGTAACCAGTTCATCGCTGACCTGATGCCAAAACATCCCGTCTACATCGCAATGCTTAGCGAGGCTGCGCGTCATGTAATTGGCTTGCCGCACCCTTCGGGTCGCGCGGCGATGCGGATGCTGGAGGAGGAAGGGTTCGCGTGGGAAAATTACGTCGACATCTTCGACGGCGGCCCGACAATGACTGTACGGACCGACCAAATCAGGAGCATTCGCGAGGCGAAGGATTCGACGATTGTCGCAATCGACGACATGCTGGGCGACCATATCGGCGGAGAAAAAATGCTGGTTTCGTCAGGGCGGATGGAAGACTTCAAAACCGCTTATGGCTGGGTCGATATGCGTGACGGTGGCATCGCAATCGATCCCGCGTGCGCCAAATCCTTGGGCGTGGCGAAGAGCGACAGCGTTACCCACGTGGCACGGTGGTGATCTGTGGCGCTCGTTGAAATCAACTTTGACGGCATCATCGGCCCCAGCCATAATTATGCCGGATTAAGCCTCGGCAACATCGCTTCGTCGAGCAATGCAGGGGCGGTGTCGCAACCGTACGCAGCGGCTTTGCAGGGCATCGAGAAGATGCGCGCAAATTTGCGGCTCGGCTTGGCACAAGGCTTTTTTATGCCGCTTGATCGCCCCAACAAGGCGTGGCTGGCCGGGCTGGCGACCGATATGGAAAGTGCCGAATTGCATATCCGCGCTGCTGCATTTTCAGCGTCGGCAATGTGGGCGGCGAATGCCGCAACCGTTTCACCTGCTCCCGACACAGCGGACGGGCGCTGCCACCTCTCCGCTGCCAACCTGCTCACCATGGCGCATCGCAGCCACGAATGGACAGGAACGTTGGCGCAGCTAAAACTGGCCTTTGCCGACGAGCAATGTTTTGCTGTCCACGCAGCCGTTCCGCCGCCTTTTGGCGATGAAGGTGCCGCCAATTTCATGCGACTCTGCCCCTCGCATGGCGAGGCAGGATTGGAAATTTTCGTTTACGGCAAAGCAGGCGGTCCCTTCCCGGCTCGCCAACATATCGAATCGTCTAAGGCAGTCGCGCGGGCACACCGGCTTGATCCGGCCAAGACCCTGTTCGTGCAGCAATCTGAAATCGCGATTGCAGCAGGTGCATTTCACAATGATGTGGTTGCCGTCGCTAATGAGCGCGTGTTGTTCACACATGAACAGGCGTTTGAAAATCCTCAAGATACATATGATAAAATAAGGGCATTGATGCCGGAAGCGGAAATCGTCGTCGTCCCCGCCAACCGCGTTAGCCTTGCGGATGCCATTCAAAGCTATTTGTTCAATGCTCAATTGGTAACCCTGCCCGACTGCGGCATGGCGTTGATTTTGCCGAGCGAAGCACGAGCGAATGGTAATGTGTGGGGTTGGCTCAGCGAAATGGTCGCAGGCAACGGCCCGATCCGCGAACTGGTGCCTGTCGATGTGCGGCAATCGATGGCCAATGGCGGAGGTCCAGCGTGTTTGCGGCTACGGGTTGTTGCAGACCCGGCAACGGTCGATCAGCGTTTCATGGCGGATGAGGCAAAACTCGACCGGATTGCTGAAACGATTGAGGCGCACTGGCCTGAGAACATTGCGCCCGATCAACTCGGTGATGCAGCGCTCATCTCAAAAGTCCAAGCAGCGCGAAGCGCATTGTTGCTTTGCTGTGGCTTGGGTGAACTAAAAGCCTAGGATTTGCGTTTCATAAAAGCCACGAAGGAAAAAAGATAAAAAGTCGCGATAACGAAAAAAACCTTTTTTCCTTCTTTTCTTTGTGGCTTTTATGAAACCCTTAAACCGTCGAAATCCTTTACAAACGCCGCAGCGGTTAACCATCGTTACCCCAGCTTTTCTGCAACTGGCACAGGCATTGCTAATATGTTTGTTAACCTATGAAAAAGCTCAAACGCCTGTTCCAGATCAAGACCAAATTTGAGGTCTTCCTTATTACCTACGCGCTCGGTCTTGGTGCGGTAATGCGGGGGCAGGAATATATGCACCAATATCCCGGCAATATCGGCAAAGTGTTTTTCGTGCTGTGTACCGGCGCGGTGTTTCTGGCGTCAGCAAAAATGCTCGAAGCGGTGGAATTTCATCAGGCTTTCGGGGTGGATTAACTCTCAATAGCCGTTCGTCCTGAGCCTGTCGAACAGCGGTTGCGCTTACGGTGCTTCGACAAGCTCAGCACCAACGGAACGTAAGGCATAGAGGGCAATGTAAGGAAGTCCGGAGGATTCTGTTGCTCGGCTCCTCCGGGGCCGCCGTAACTATTCTGTTGCCCGGCCAGTCCAGCCGCGTTCTTTTAGTGTAAGTTCAGACCGTGAGGCCCAAAATTACGCTGCGAGAGCAAGTGCTTCGTTATCGTTTGCACCTATTGGTTGTGAACCATTTCACG
>JANONL010000359.1:0-2156 GCA_031420815.1 Sphingomonadales bacterium
AGAACTGGCGGCGGACGCGGCGTTACAGCGCGGTGATCTGGTGTTTTTTCCTGGCCATGTCGGTATCATGGCGGACGGCGAAAATGTCATCCATGCCAACGCGCACTGGATGTCGGTGCAGGTTGAGCCGCTGGCGGAAGCGACCGCGCGGTTTGCCGAGCATGAGCAGGCGATTGTGGCGCGCAAGCGGGTGGAGTGGCAAAAAAGGTGACAGTCACTTTTTGGATAGATGGATCGGTAGCATCAGACCTTGGTGTGGACCAAAAAGTGACTGTCACCTTTTTTGAAGGGCGGGGGCTATGACCAAATCCATTTTCATCGACGGTGCAGCGGGCACCACCGGCCTCGAAATCGCCGACCGGCTCGCGGGCCGCGCCGAGTTCCAACTCATCACTCTCGACGACGACAAACGCAAAGACCCCGCCGCCCGCCGCGAGGCCCTAAACGGCGCCGATTTCGTCATCCTCTGCCTGCCCGACGATGCCGCAAAAGAGGCGGTGGCGATGACCACGTCGAACCACACGCGCATCATCGACGCATCGACCGCGCACCGCGTTGACCCGCATTGGACCTATGGCTTCCCCGAATACCGCAAAGGCCAGCATGAACGGATTGCGGCCGCGCGGCTGGTCAGCAACCCCGGTTGCTACCCCACCGGCTTCCTCGCGCTGGTCGCACCATTGGTTGCGGCGCGGCTGATTCTCGAGGACTGGCCCTATACCGTCAACGCGGTGTCGGGCTATTCGGGCGGCGGCAAGGCCCTGATCGAACGCTTCGAGAGCGACGCGGGCGCTGATATCGGCTTTCGCACCTATGGCCTCGACCTGAGCCACAAGCATGTTGCCGAGATGCAGACTCACGCAGGCCTCGGCCTCGCACCGATATTCTCTCCCGCCGTCATCCGCGCGTTTCGCGGCATGATGGTCGAGGTGCCGCTCCCGATCTCGGTCATGCCGGGCAGCGACAGTCCGGACGAGATGCGCGCCGCACTGGCTGCGCATTACGAAGGGTCGCCGGTGGTTACGGTGCACCAGCAGCTTGCCGCGTCGGAACTGCTGATCCTCAACACGCAGGAGCCGTCCGACCGGCTCGATCTCTACGTGTTGGGCTCGCCCGACAACACGCAGGTGCGGCTGCTGGCAATGCTCGACAATCTCGGCAAAGGCGCAAGCGGCGCGGCGGTGCAGAATTTGAATATCATGGCCGGATTGGACGAGACAAGCGGGTTGCGGTTGTGATGTTGCCGCCAGTTGCTGAGATAGCTGTCCGCGAAATCATTACGGCATTGCTGGCAGGAAATTTCGACCATGCCATCTTTTTGACCAGCAAATCTCGCTGTTCGGCGGACGATCTGGCTAAGGTGATGGAGGGAGAAGTGACCTTTCAGAGCGCTTCCGGTGTCTCTCGTTGGGATGTTGTTCCTATCACTTCGGATGAAACGGAAAGATGGTCTGTATTCGTGCCTTTGTGGGATGATAACGAGTCCAGCCCGTCCGATTTGCAAGTTCGTTTGACTGTTGGGGTTGTCGGCGGAAAACCAATCGTCACATTGGACGACATTCTCGTTCCTTGAATCTCAATAAGGCGGCTTATCAAACCCCTCTCCTTTGGGAGAGGATATGTAGCCTTATGAGCAAAGCGAATTAGGCGAAGTTGGTGAGGGGTTGTGCGCTATCGGAAGGGCGGAACCCCTCACCCAGCTGCGACTAAGGCGGTAAGCCGCCAAGTCTGCGCAACCCTCTCCCAATGGGAGAGGGGAAAATTCAATAAGGCGGCTGATGCCACCCCTTGGGGCTCGCCGTAAATATCTCGCAGCCGTCCTCGGTAATACCGATGCTATGCTCGAACTGCGCGCTCAACGAACGATCCCGCGTTACCGCTGTCCAGCCGTCTTCCAATACCTTGCCCGCTGCCTTGCCTATGTTGATCATCGGCTCGATGGTGAAGATCATCCCGGGGCGAAGCTCTGGCCCAGTTCCGGCGCGTCCCGCGTGGACGATTTCTGGGGCGTCGTGGAACAATTGGCCAAGGCCATGCCCGCAAAAATCGCGGACGACGCCGTAGCGGTGCTTTTCGGCGTGGGTCTGGATCGCGTGGCCGATGTCGCCGACATGGTTGCCGGGCTTGGCCGCGTCGATACCGAGCATCAGGCATTC
>JANONL010000360.1:0-5027 GCA_031420815.1 Sphingomonadales bacterium
GAAATCGCCTGCCGGATGATCGAGCATTATCATGTCGAGAACTGCCAGATCCTCGGTGAGAATCCCAGAGGCACCGGTCTTGCGAAGGCGCTGCGCCTCGCCGCATGGCAATTTCTGGTCAGGCCACCCCGGATCGACAACAAACCGCAGCTTGGCGTGTGGGTGCGGATACGCTTCGATTTTGGCAAGGCAGAGGTTGCGGCGGAGGCGGATAGGTCGTCAGAATAACGCCTTCACGGCCCCTTAATTTGTCATCCCCGACCTGATCGGGGATCCATGGCCTGACCGACATGTTTCAACCGCCGGTGTTATGAAGCGCGGAAAGCTAAGGCCATGGATCCCCGCATTCGCGAGGATGACAAAGTTGGGAATTGTGTTGGAAATCCTGTTGGATTTCTCCAACCCAACCGCCGTCCCAAAACCCGCAGAAATCCAACCAAGTTCACAGTCAAATCGGGGTGAGCGCACACATCAAAAAGGTGACTGAAAACGACGCCCACGGCCGAGGCGAGATACCGATGCGTGTCCGCCGAGGCCTTGGGCGAAGGCAGGTGCGGCGCAAGACTTGCGGAGCAAATCCCACATTGCAAGGGTTACGTGTCGGCAATGCGCTGGGTCTCAGCCTCACGCAGTTCCTTAAGCTCTTTGCCCAATGTCCATTCGACATTCTTGGCAATCCTGTCTTTCCCAAACGCTCCTAACCCAGCGGCCTTTCTCAAAAGCGCGGCTTCTAAAGTATCTGCCCATTGCCGTTCTCCAGAAAGTTCTCGTTTGTCAGCAAGTTTTGCCATGTCGTAGCGCGCGCTAAGACCGAGAAGAACCTCGCGAAAAGCCAACGGTTTTAGTGCGATCATTCGTTCGGCAAATTCATCCGGGTCCGACTTTGCCAATACTGGCTTGTTAGCAAACGGCGCAACACCATCGTGCTGGTATGTGATCTTACGAACAAATTCGGAAGGGTTAGAGCCCATGAGATCCATCAGCATTACTACTTGACCTAGAAAGGCGTCATCCTCCGCTCTTTCTCTTTGCCCAGCCACGTAGGTCCAGAGCTCTCGGAACTCAGAAGTTCCGTTCTGATAAAATCCCAATCCCCCAAAACTTCCGAAACGGATGCTATCGAGAAATACCTCGGTAGATGATTCTAGCCTACCTTGCTTTCTAAGATCATCCACATATGCCTTACTGTCGCTAACCGTTTTAGCTCTGTCCCGACCGGAAATGCCAAGGTCGGCAAGCCAGAGCATCTGGCCAAAAAGATGCAACATTTCTCCAGTTGAAGCATAATGCCTTCTATCAAATTGCGCCAGCATCGTGGTTGCCGCTTCCTGCACATCGACATCGGAACGCTCCGATGCATGCCAAAGTGTTCGCCAAGCTGGCTCGTTGGTTGAAACAAACCATGAACTCGTATCAAGTGCTTGTCCAATCGCATCGCCGTCAACGACGCCGCGCACCAAAATATCAGACATAACCCGATCCGACAAAATTGAGTCGTACAGATAAAGTCCAGGATATTTTGCTCCGGCAGAGGAGAATGGCGCGGGATCATCATCTTTTCGCATCGCATCAATTAACGAAATTGTGGTCCGTTCTTCGAGGTCATCGGAGCTCAAGTGACCTGCCTTAAATTCGAAACAAAGTGCCAGAAATAATCGAAGAAAGTGATGCATTGCGTTATCGTTGGCGCGGTGCCTTGGGCTTATTACGCGAAACACGCGCTCAAAGTCCCATAACGATTGCTGTAGGATACGAAGATTTTTTGAAGCTGATTGCTGGTAAACCTCTTGAATCTGGGTTTGTCGCAATTTGAAAAGTGATTGCGTATCTTGATCGGTAATACCTTTCAGAAAATCGAAAAAAGCTGCATTAAAATCTGGTTCGACCTCTAACGTTTTGCCGATGAGCTTTTCCTTGCCTAATCGGTATGGCTCTTTTTGATCATCTTTTTTGTGTATCTCATGCTCATTGGCTAATACAATAACCTTGCATCCATCTCGTTCAACGAGTTGGTTGATGTAGCCGAACGCATCAGTCACTGGCATGCGACAGCGTTCCAAATCATCAAATATAAAAACGTCTGCGCTCATCCGATTGATGAGGTTATCAGCCTTCAGCTCAGGAAGTTCAATTTTTGCATGCTTCAATATTGCCTTGCCAACACTCGCTGCGATCTTAAAACTGTCGTTGTCGCTCCAAGGGTAAAGCGCCGCCACCATCGCATCATCTATCTCCTGCGGCGTTTTTAATCCGTATAGACTGACTAGCACAAAGCGCTTTCCCGCTGGCGAGGCCGAGCCCGCAAGCAGCGTACCGACGACTTTCTTAACTTGGTGGGTTTTGCCTACGCCCCATCTACCACTTAACATCACCGCATACCGAGGTGGCTGGGCAAATCCAATGTAGTAAGTAAGATACTCAACAACGTGTTGGTTCGGGTCAGGTGCTACAACCGATGCTAAACTCATTCGATGATTCCTTTGCGCCTTAATAACCTGCCATTTATTTCACGCAAAGACGCACAGATTATCAAGAGGGCGGTTGGGGAAGGCTACGTCCTTTGCGGCTTTGCGCGAAACAAACTGGCACGATGTTGAAGTTTGAACAGCGCTAGAACACCCGGGGACAGTCCACGGCGCTGCGCTTGGGACAGTCCCCTTGCCGAAGTTCTAACCACTATTCCGCAACGCCGTCGCAATCGCGTTGATCGTTAGCTGTATGCCCTCGCCTATCCGCTCGTCGCTTTCACCCGCGCGGAAGCGTTTCATCAGTTCTATCTGGAGCAGGTTGAGCGGCTCGATATAGGGCAGTCGAAGTTTGATTGAGTCGTTGAGCGCCGGGTTGGCTTCCAGCAGATGGCTCTGGCCGGTCGCATCTAGCAGGCTGTCGCGCGATTTGGACCAGCCGTCTTTGATCGTGCCGAACAAGTCGCCTGCCAGCACCTGATCCTCGACCAGCCCGGCATAATGCGCGGCGATGCCCATGTCGGATTTGGCCAGCACCATTTCCATATTGGCGAGGATCGTCTGAAAATACGACCAGTTGCCCGCCATCGCCCCCAGCAACCCCTTATCGGCAAAATCATCCAGCGCCTGTCCGGTGCCGTACCAGCCGGGCAACATCACCCGCGCCTGTGCCCAGCTGAATACCCACGGGATCGCGCGCAGGTCTTCGATGGCGTCGCTCGCCTTGCGGCTGGCGGGGCGCGAACCGATTTTGAGCGTCGCGATTTCCGAGATTGGCGTCATCTGGCGGAAGAAGGTGGTGAAGCCGTCGGTGCCGTAAACCAGCTTGCGGTAATGGATGAAGGCGCTGGCCGACAATTGCGCCATCGCCGCCTTGAAACGCTGCGCGTCGCTATCGGCAATTGGGTCGCTCGACAAAGTTGCCAGTAAAGTCGCCGACGCCATCGTTTCCAGACTGGTCACGGCGTGATCGACGGTGCCATATTTCGCGGCAATCACCTCGCCCTGTTCAGTGATCCGGATGCGGCCCTGCACCGTGCCTTTGGGCTGTGCCTTGATCGCGCCAAATGCCGAGCCGCCACCGCGCCCGACCGCGCCGCCGCGGCCGTGGAACAGCTGCATCGCGACGCCGACCTCGGCAAAGACCGGCGCCAGCGCGCTCGATGCCTCGTATAATTCCCAGGTCGAGGTCAGGTAGCCGCCGTCCTTGTTCGAATCGGAATAGCCGATCATCACTTCCTGATGGCCGCGCGCCTGTGCCAAAGCACGCATCGGCGGCAGCGCGAAAAACGCCTGCATAGTTGCGGGCGCGGCCTGCAAATCGGCGATGGTTTCGAACAGCGGCACCGACATGATGGTGGCGGAAGGCGTGCCGTCGTCGGCAACGCGGTAGAGGCCTGCTTGCTTGAGCATCACATAGACTTCCAGCATGTCCGACACGCTTTCGGTCTTGCTGATATTATAGGTGGTAATCGCGGCTGCGCCGAAATCGGCTTGCGCTTTGGCGGCAGCGCGGACGATCGCGAGTTCTTTCGCCGTCTCCTCGCTATAGACATTCCACTCACTGGCCAGCGGGCGGTTGTGCGACAGTTCGGCGACCAGCAATGCGACACGAGCGTCTTCGGGGAGCGCCGCATAATCGCTTTCGACCCCCGCCATCTTCAATAACTCGGCGACCACACGTTCGTGGACATCGCTATTCTGGCGCAGGTCGAGCGTTGCCAGATGGAAGCCGAAAATCTCGACCGACCGGATCAGGCGGCCAAGCGCGCCGCCACTCGACAGCGCGCCATCGCCATCGCTCGCCAAGGCCGAGGCAATCGTCACCAGATCGGCGCGCAGTTCTTCGGGGCTAGCATAAGGTTCACCGGCCAGTTTTGCCGGACGCGGCGGGCTATCGCCGATCAGCTTGATATGCGTGGCGCAGAGACGCGCATAAATCCCGGAGAGCGCACGGCGATACGGCTCGTCGGAGCGCGTTGCGGCACTGTCGCCGCTTTTGTCGGCCAGCGCCAGCACCGCTTGCGGCGTATCGCTCATCAGCGACGAGATCGAAATCTCCGCACCCAGCTTATGCACCGCCTCCAGATAGCTTCGGATCGCGGTGCCGCCATTACGACTGACCGCGTATGCAAGCGTTTCCGCATCGACAAACGGGTTGCCGTCGCGGTCACCGCCGATCCAAGTGCCGAGCCGGACAAAACCCGGCGGACGCGCGCCCAGTGCCCTTTCCCAACGCGCGTAGAGCTTGGGCAACGCGGTCAGGAACACCTCCTGCATATAGGCCCGGGCATTTTCGATTTCGTCGGCGACGAAGAGTTTTTCGCGGCGTAGCGGACGGGTTTGCCACAGTAAAGCAATCTGCCGGTAAATGGCTGCGTCGATGTCATCGCCATCGGGTGTGGTCGTTTGCCCTGCGTCGCGCATCGTCATCAACTCGGCAATGCGGTTCTTATGGTCGATGATGCTCTTGCGGCGGACTTCGGTCGGATGCGCGGTCAGCACCGGCACGATCAGGCTGCGCGCGAGCAATTCGGATATGATTTCGTCGCTGATGCCTTC
>JANONL010000361.1:0-2240 GCA_031420815.1 Sphingomonadales bacterium
TCGAGCATGATTTCGAAGACCTGTTTGGCGATGCTGCCGCTTATTGTGCCGTCGGCGACAAGGCCGAGCAGTTCGGCCGCCTGTTTCGGGCTGACCGGGCTATCGTCTAGCGTTTTGCCAAGCTTGTTGAGCGCGCCAAACAGTTCGGACATCAGCCAGTTCGAAGCCTGTTTGGCGTCAACGCCAGCCGCCAGCAAATCCTCGAACCAGAATGCAGTTTCGGCCTCTGCGGTTAGTACGGCGGCGTTGTAGGCGGTGAGGCCCATCGCTTCGTATCTCGCGCGTTTGGCATCGGGGAGTTCGGGCAAGCTCGCGCGGCATTCTTCCAGAAACGCATCGTCGAGTTCCACCGGCAGCAAATCTGGGTCGGGGAAATAGCGATAATCATGCGCGTCTTCCTTCGACCGCATCGACCGCGTTTCCATTTTGTTGGCATCGAACAGCCGCGTTTCCTGCACCACCGCGCCGCCGCCTTCGATCAAGTCAACCTGCCGCTGCGCCTCATATTCAATCGCCTGCATCATGAAGCGGATCGAGTTCACATTTTTGGTCTCGGTGCGTGTGCCAAGTTCTCCACCCGGCTTGCGGACCGACACATTGACGTCGGCACGCATCGAGCCTTGCTCCATATTGCCGTCGCAGCTGCCGACATAACGAAGGATCGAGCGCAGCTTTTTCACATAGGCCCCCGCCTCTTGGGGGCTGCGCATATCGGGGCGCGAGACGATTTCCATCAGCGCCACACCCGAGCGGTTGAGATCGACAAAGGACATCGTCGGATGCTGGTCATGCATCAGCTTGCCTGCGTCCTGCTCGACATGGATGCGCTCGATACCGATTTTCTTGACCGCGCTGTCGGGGTCTTTCTCGTTGAGCGTAACCTCGATTTCGCCCTCACCGACAATCGGGTGATAAAGCTGCGAAAGTTGGTAGCCCTGCGGCAAATCGGCGTAGTAATAATTCTTCCGGTCGAACCGCGACCAGCGATTGATCTGCGCACCCACTGCCATGCCGGTGCGGACGGCTTGGCGGATGCACTCGCGATTTACCACAGGCAGCATACCGGGCATCGCCGCGTCGACAAGGCTGACATGACTGTTCGGTTCGCCACCATAAGATGCTGACGCTCCGGAAAAGAGTTTGGACTCGCTTATCACCTGCGCATGGACCTCAAGGCCAATAACGACCTCCCACTCACCGGTATTTCCCTGGATGCGGTAAACTGATTCAGTCATCATTTAGTACCAAAGTAGCTCATAAAGTTTTTTGTGATTTTCATAAATACACGAACGATCGCGATATGGTGCCGCAGCCAAGCTTGGTCCGAAACGCCATTCGCGAAACTGGGGATCACGAACTGTCATTTTGTTATCGGACTCCATGAACGACACATTATACTTTGACAACAACACTCGGTCCGAGCCTCGGACTTCCCATAACTCTTCTGAGATTTTGTTTTTGACAGGCTGTATAAGATGAACAGAATCTCGAAAACTTCCCTTTACGATGTTTGAGTATATCTTTTCCCAATTTTCAAACGTTCCAGATTCGTACAATTCACTCGGATCGCAAAGCGACAACCAAATTTTTTTGGCTGCTGCATTTTCATTTTGGTTTTGGTGATATTTAAATCCGACAAAAGCAACCACTGCAAATGCCAATCCAAGCGGAACCAGCACACAGCCAGTTTTCACCACCACCGCTCCGCTTCAGCCGTAAATCCTGATCGCTGTTCGATAGCTAGGCCTGCGTTGAGCACGCCCTGCTCGTCGAGCGCCTTGCCGATGATCTGCAGGCCTAGCGGCAGGCCTTCTTTCGACAGCCCACCCGGCACCGACATCGCGGGGAGACCGGCCAGCGAGGCCGGCACCGCGAATACGTCGTTGAGATACATCGCCAGCGGGTCGCTGCTCTTCTCGCCGAGGCCGAAGGCGGCGCTGGGGGCGGTGGGGGCGAGGATGAGGTCGCAGGCTCCCCATGCCTTCTCGAAATCGCGGGCAATCAATGCGCGGACCTTTTGCGCCTGCGTGTAGTAGGCATCGTAGAAACCGGCGCTCAGCACATAGGTGCCGATCATGATCCGGCGGCGAACTTCTTCACCGAAACCGGCGGCGCGGGTGGCGGCGTACATGTCTTGCAGACCAGCGCCGTCGGGCAGGTCGCGCAGGCCGTAACGCACACCGTCATAGCGCGCGAGGTTCGACGACGCTTCGGCGGGCGCGATGATGTAATAAGCGGGC
>JANONL010000362.1:0-1504 GCA_031420815.1 Sphingomonadales bacterium
TCTGTTCGGCGGGTGCCGGACCGAGTGTCCGCCCCTCAAGCCCGTCCAGCCGCTGCCGAAGCGAGGCAAGGTCGACGCGGGTTTGCCAAAGCATGACACCAAGACCCATTATAGCTACAAAAAGCAGAAAACCGGTCACCGAACCCCCGTGGACGTTGCCTCAGGATTATGGCGCACTTTGCCCCGAGAGCAAGCGGAAAGGGCGGGGCAGGACAGGGGACAGCGAAGACGCCGTCGCCTTGCCCGTAACGCCTGTCAGCCCATATCGGGAAACGTCAGCGTCACCAGCGGTCCGTGGGCGTGCCATGCGATGTCGATAGTACCGCCGCGCGCGCGGATGATGCTGGTAATCAGTTTCAGGCCTTGCCCGCCGTCGCGCGTGGTCGCGGTTACCGGTGCGACCGATTGTTCGTCCCAGATGATCTCGATGCGACCGGCGGTTTCGCCCGCACGCAATTTTATCGATCCGCCAGCGGCGAGCGCGCCGTGCTTTGCTGCGTTGACCGCCAGTTCGCCCAGCACCAGCGCAATCGCATCGGCACGGCCCTGATCGACCCTGATCGGCGCGATGTCGGCGACATTGACGGTGCAGCGTTGATTGGCAAACGGCACGATTAAAGCGGGGATAAGTTCGGCGATGTCACACGGCGCCTGGTTCGCGACGAACAGCGTCTGCGCCTTGGAAATCGCCACCATCCGGTCGTGCATCTCGCGCGCAAATATCTGGCGTTCGGGGTTACCGCTGGCATAGCCCATCATCAGCCCGCCGATCGCCGCGTAGGTATTTTTGATCCGGTGCTGCATTTCGTCGACCGCGATTTCGGCTGCCTGCCGCGCCATCACCACTTCGGTGTCGTCGCGCGATATCACCAGATAACCGGCATGATCGTGGTTGGCGTTATCGACCCTGGAAATGCTGACGTTCCAATATTTCGGTATGCCCTTTGCGGTCGGGCAAAACGCGTCGAAGCGGACAGCGTTACCAACGGCGGCGCTGGTCAGCCCGGCCTCGATATCTGTCCGCGCTTCACCGGGCCATGTGTCAGCCCATTGTTGACCATCGATCATGCAGAACTCGTCGATATCCATCGCGCACATGCCGTTTTCGTTCATCCACATGATTTCGCCGTCAAGCCCGATCAGCTTGATGCAATCGGCGCTCTGGCCAAGCACGGAGGCGAGCGTTTCGGCGGATAAATTTGCTTTAGCTAACATTATTCCGGGCTCTAATATTACGTTGGCCCCGTCGTCAAGAGGACGCGGCGCTGCGTTCCATCAGCATCGCGGCGATGTCGGGCAATGGCCGGTCGGTCATTTCCTTGGGCAATTCCATGACGATGCGTTTCTCGACCTCTTTGTGCAAATGCTTGCGCAGTTCGCCAAGCGTCTTGGGCGGCGCGATGATCGCAAGCGCGTCGAAATCGCCCGCCAGCGCACGGATACGAAGCTGGTCGGCAGCGTCGGCGGCGTAGCGGTTTTCTTCCTGCTGGTGAAAATCGGTTTC
>JANONL010000363.1:0-11292 GCA_031420815.1 Sphingomonadales bacterium
GGTTTATCAGCCCAAGGGCGTGGTCGGCGTGGTGGCGCCGTGGAACTTCCCTGTTGGTATGGTTATGGTACCGATGGCGGGCATCTTGGCGGCGGGTAACCGCGCGATGATCAAGCCGTCCGAGTTCACCGAAGCCGTGTCGGCGCTGTTCTCCGACGTTGTTCCGAAATATTTCGCCGAAGAAGAAATGGCGGTGTTCACTGGCGGGCCGGACGTCGGCATGGCGTTCTCCAAGCTTGCTTTCGACCATATGATCTTCACCGGCGCGACCGGTGTCGGACGTCACATCATGCGCGCCGCCGCCGATAATCTGGTGCCGGTGACGCTGGAACTCGGCGGTAAATCGCCGACGATTATCGGTCGTAGTGCCGACCTGAAAAAAGCAGGTGACCGGATTGCCTTGGGCAAGATGATGAATGCCGGACAAATCTGCCTCGCGCCCGATTATCTGCTTGTCTCCAAAGAGCAGGAAGCCGACATGATCGAGGCCGTAAAGGCCGGGGTGGAATCGCAGTATCCGACGTTGCTGGCCAATGACGATTATACCTCGGTGGTAAACGGCCGGAACCACGAGCGCCTGCAAGGCTATCTCGCTGACGCCCGCGAAAAGGGTGCGGAGTTGATTGAGGTCAATCCGGCGAACGAGGATTTCGCATCGTCGAACGGCAACAAAATGCCGCTGACCATTATCCGCAATGTCACCAACGACATGAAGGTCATGCAGGAGGAAATCTTCGGCCCGATCCTGCCCGTTGTGACCTATGACAGCATCGATGAAGCGATCAACTATGTGAACGCGCATGACCGACCACTGGGGCTCTATTATTTTGGCACCGACAAGACGGAGGAAAAACGCGTGTTGTCGCGCACCATTTCGGGTGGCGTGACAATCAACGACGTCGTGTTCCACAATGCGATGGAAGATTTGCCCTTTGGTGGCTCCGGTCCATCGGGCATGGGCAATTATCACGGCGTCGATGGCTTCAAAACTTTCAGCCACATGCGCGCGATTTACCGGCAGACGGGAATCGATGTTGCCGGAATCGGAGGTTTCAAGGCCCCTTATGGCAAAGCGACGGCGAAGACGTTGGCCAAAGAGTTGAAGAAATAACGATAGCCTTGCATCGAAGCGGGCACTCGGTTAGAGGGAGCGCCGCTTCGCCGGACTGTTGTCGGCATGCTGTGCCCCAGTGGTGGAATTGGTAGACGCGCTGGACTCAAAATCCTGTTCTGAGAGGAGTGCCGGTTCGAGTCCGGCCTGGGGCACCATCTTTTTACCGGGCCAAATAGCAAGTGCTGCTGTCAAACTGAAAGCCATATTTGCATGTAAATATTGGATAGCGGGCAGGCCAGCCGTTCGGCCATGGAATATGTAAGGAACAATGGGCTTTTCGACTTAATCCATCGAAATCTATGTTCCCGATCTTCAGTTTTGATCCTGCGACTATTTATGCGTGGTCGGTTAGTTTTAGCCTATTGCGCTGTCCAGCCACCATCGACCAGCAGACTGGTCCCTGTCACCATATTTGCGGCCCGGGATGCAAGATAGATAACGGCGGCCGCCACATCATCAGGCTTTCCGATCCGGCCCAACGGGATCATCGTATCGACAAACGCGCGGAATTCGGGTTTCGCCAACATTGGCGCGGTCATCGGCGTTTCGATAAAGGTCGGCGCGACCGAATTGACGCGGATGTTGTGCGGCGCAAGCTCGACGGCCATCGCTTTGGTCAGCCCCTCCAAAGCGTGCTTGGTCATGCAATAGACAGTCCGCCCCGGCGAGCCGACATGGCCCATCTGGCTTGTCATATTGATGATGGCACCACCTGTTCCGGCTTTGACCATAGAACGCACTGCCCCTTGCGCAGCCAAATACGCTGCGCGAACGTTAAGGCCAAGCATCTGGTCGAGCACGTCGAGCGGAACATCGATCATCGGTATCGGATTGTTGGTGCCAGCATTGTTGATAAAAATATCAACACGGCGCTGCGCGAGTTCGATGCCAAATGCGGGATCATTCACATCGGCCTGCCATGTCTCTATGTCCGGGTACTCTGCTGCTAGCGCGTCTAAAACATCAGGATCCCGCGCGACAGCGGTGACGCTCGCCCCGGCCTGCGCCAATGCGATACAAACGGCCCGGCCTAGCCCTTTGCTGCCACCGGTGACCACCGCCCGCTTGCCAGAAAGGCCTCGCGCCCAGATAGGGATTTCATCCTGTATCATTCTATCCTCTTTGCATTCGAAGTCATTTCCTCTAGCGTATCGTAAATTTGAACTGATTCAAAGCGCCCAAGGAGAGTTAAATGGCTCGCTATCTGAAAACCGGGATAACCGAAGATGCGGCAGCAGAGGCCGATGCGCAGGTCCGCCAGGTCGTTGAAGAGATTATCGCCGACATCAAAAAGCGCGGTGACGACGCCGTGCGCGACTGGTCACTGAAATTCGACAACTGGGCGCCCGCCGATTTCCGGCTCTCGCAAGCCGATATTGATGCAGCTTATGCAGCACTCGAACCGCAAACAATCGAAGACATTCGTTTTGCCCAAGCCCAAGTGCGTGGCTTTGCCCAGATCCAGCGCGATGCGTTGAAAGACGTTGAGGTTGAGACTTTACCCGGCGTCATATTGGGCCACAAAAACCTGCCAGTGAACAGCGTCGGGTGCTATGTACCGGGCGGCAAATATCCGCTGGTTGCATCCGCGCATATGAGCGTTGTGACGGCAAAGGTCGCTGGCGTGCAGCGGGTGATTTCCGTCGCGCCACCGTTTGAAGGCAAGCCCAATCCAGCGATTGTGGTTGCTATGCACATGGCGGGGGCGGACGAAATTCTCTGCGTCGGCGGCGTTCAAGCCGTCGCCGCGATGGCACTCGGCACGCAAAGTATTGCCGCTGTCGATATGATCGTCGGTCCGGGCAATGCCTATGTCGCCGAGGCAAAGCGTCAGCTTTTCGGGCGCATCGGCATCGATCTGCTCGCTGGCCCAACAGAGACATTGGTAATCGCCGATGAGACCGTGGACGGTGAGCTATGCGCTACCGATCTGCTCGGGCAAGCCGAACATGGCCCCAATTCGCCTGCTATATTGCTGACCAATTCGGAGAAGCTTGCCCGAGAAACAATGGCTGAAATCGAGCGCCAGCTTACGATCCTGCCAACCGCCCCCATCGCGTCAAAAGCATGGGCCGATTATGGTCAAGTGATCGTTGCTGACAGTTACGAAGAAATGGTCCAGATTGCCGACGAGATCGCGTCTGAGCACGTTCAGGTCATGACCAAAGACCCAGATTATTTTTTGCATAATATGACCAATTACGGCGCGCTGTTTTTGGGGCACCGCACCAATGTCAGCTACGGCGACAAAGTCATCGGAACCAACCATACCTTACCGACGCGGAAAAATGCGCGCTTTACGGGAGGGCTTTGGGTGGGCAAGTTCATCAAGACGTGCACCTATCAACGAGTGTTAACCGATGAGGCGAGTGTGATGATTGGGGAATATTGTTCGCGTCTGTGCGCGATAGAGGGCTTTGCGGGGCACAAGGAACAGGCCGACATAAGGGTCCGCCGCTATGGCCACAAAAAAGCAGCCTGAGGCCAATAGCGGCCGCGCGACGTCCTACGATGTAGCGCGAAAAGCCGGGGTGTCGCAATCAGCGGTGTCACGCTGTTTCAAACAGGGCGCATCGGTTGCACCGCGCACGCGTGAGAAGATATTGGCGGCCGCGCGCGAACTGAATTATTACCCGAACGCTATCGCACAAGGCCTGATTACGCGGCGATCCAATTTAGTCGCGATCATCATTTCGAACCTGACTAACCTTTATTATCCAGAGGTCCTGGCCGAATTGACTCAACGTCTGTCAGCGCAGGGCATTCGCGTTCTGCTGTTTTCGCTGGCGGCAGAATCGGACGTTGACGAGGTGCTCGATCAGGTCTGGCGCTACCGCGTTGACGGCGCAATTGTTGCAGCGCGCCTGCACCCCGAACAACTCGCGGCCTTTGCTGATCGCGGCGTGCCGGTCGTGCTTTACAACCGCATCGGCGAAGGCGTGCCCGTCGCCAGCGTCTGCTGTGATTCGGTCAGCGGCGAACATGCTTTGGTCGATGGCTTGGTCGAGGGTGAGCATCATGTCTTTGGCATTATTGCGGGGCCAGCCGATAGCTATGTCGGCGAAGAGCGCGTCGAGGCGGCGCGGCGTCGGTTGCAGCAATTGGGGCGTGACTGCCTAATCGTTCGCGGCAATTTCGATTATGACAGTGGCGATGCTGCACTCAAGGAATTGATGCGGATGACGGACCGCAAGATGGACGCACTGATTTGTGCAAATGATTTGATGGCGATTGGCGCGATAGACAGCGCACGGATCAATTTCGGCATCGAAGTACCGCAGGATTTGTCAGTCGTCGGCTTTGACGGCGTCGGTCCGGCGACGTGGCTTGCCTATCAGGTAACGACAATCCGCCAGCCGGTGCGCCGGATGACCGAGGCGGCAGTCGCGATGCTGCTCGAACGGATCGAGCGGCCCGACCTGTCCCCCGAACAGCGATTGTTCGCAGGCGAATTGCTGCCGGGCAGCTCCGCACGTCTTGGCTGATGCAACCAAGCCTAATCTTTGTTCCCGGCAATATGTGTGATGCGCGGCTCTGGCACGAGGTAAACGATATTCCCGGCTGGGCCACAGTCGATGCTCCACCACTGGGGCAAGCCAGCATTCCGGCGATGGCATCGGCGGTGCTGGCAAAGCTGCATGGCCCGATCATCCCCCTCGGGTTTTCGATGGGCGGGATAGTCGCGTTGGAGATGGCGCGGCAAGCGCCTGAGTGGGTCAAAGCCATGGTCCTGATCGACACCAATGCGGGCGCAGATTTGCCCGAACGCGCAACTCTGAGGCCTGTTCAGCAGGCCCGAGTTCGGAACGGCGAAATGGCCACGATCATCGCCGACGAATTGAAGCCTGCCTATCTTGCCGCCGCCAACCGTGATGATGATGCATTGAAGCAGCTGCTGTTTGATATGGCGATGGACCTGGGCGAGGATGTTTTTGTGGCGCAAAGCGAGGCGCTGCGCACCCGAGACGACCTCGGCCCGGTGCTGGGTACATTTGACGGGCCGATAGCGGTGATGTGCGGAGCCGAAGACAGGCTATGCCCGCTCGAATGGCACGAAGCCATGGCGCTCCGGGCAAAGGACGGACGACTGACAATCATTCCGGGCGCGGGGCACATGCTCCCACTCGAACAGCCAGCAGCATTTTCGGCGGCATTGATATCTTGGCTAGACGATTACAGAGGGGAATTTTACGCATGACCAACCGCATATTTACCACCCACGTCGGATCACTCCCGCGCTCAGCGGCTGTGACCGATCTGGTATTTGCACAGGAGCGCGGCGAGCCGGTTGATGCTGCGCAATTTTCATCGGTGATTGGTGCGGCAGTTGATGATGCCGTGGCAAAGCAGGTCGCAAACGGCGTCGATCTTGTTTCGGACGGCGAAATGTCCAAGATTAGTTACGCAACCTATATCAAAGACCGGATCACCGGCTTTGACGGCGACAGTGCGCGGACGCCGCCCAAAGACCTTGAGATGTTCCCAAACTTTTTGGCGAGGCAAGACAAAGGCGGCGGCACACCGACCTATCGACGCCCGAAATGTGTAGGGCCTATTGCGGTCAAGTCGATGGCCCCGTTGGAGGAGGACGTCGCGCACATGCTGGCGGCCGTTGCAGCGCACAAGCCCGTCGGCGGGTTCATGAATGCGGCCTCGCCCGGTGTGATCGCACTGTTCCAGCCAAATGAATATTACGCCAGCCAAGACACCTATTTGGAGGCGCTGGCCGAAGCGATGCGGCCCGAATATGAAGCGATTGTCGCGGCTGGGCTGTATCTGCAACTCGACAGCCCCGATCTGGGGCTTGGGCGGCACATGATGTACAAGGACCGGAGCGATGCCGAGTATCTGACGCTGATCGGCGGCCATGTCGAAGCGCTGAACCATGCATTGCGCAACGTGCCAGCCGACCGTGTGCGGATGCATGTGTGCTGGGGCAATTATGAGGGGCCGCATTGCTGCGATGTTGAGCTGGGGGTGATCCTGCCGACGTTGATGAAGGCCAAACCCGCAGCGCTTTTGTTCGAAACATCGAACCCACGGCACCAAGCTGATTGGAATTATTTCGTCGAGATGGCCGACATCATCCCCGACGACAAAATCCTGATCCCCGGTGTGATTGATTCGACCACCAACTTTATCGAACACCCCCGCGTTGTAGCCGAACGGATTGAACGCTACGCAAATATCATCGGACGCGAGCGGGTGATTGCAGGGACGGACTGCGGCTTTTCAACGTTTGCCGGTTTCGGTGTGGTCGATCCCGATATCGTATGGGCCAAACTGAAAACACTGGCAGAAGGTGCAGAGCTGGCGAGTAAGAAACTATGGTGAGCTTTCGCGACCAGCTGCGCGCCGGTGACTTGCTTGCTGGCACATGGATCAAAACGCCTCATCCGCATGTGGTCGAGGTTTTGAGCTTCTCCAGCCTCGATTGCCTTGTACTCGATGCCGAACACGCCCCGTTCGACCGCGCGGCGCTTGACCTGTGCATCCTTGCTGCGCGCGCAGGCGGTAAAACCGTGCTCGTGCGTCCACAATCGGCAAGCCACGAGCAAATTCTCAACGCGCTCGATTGCGGTGCGGATGGGGTGATCCTGCCGCATATCCGCACGGCTTCCGAAGCCGAGGAAGCGGTCAAAGCATGCCATTATGTAAGCGGAGGACGCGGGTTTGCGGGCAGCAGCAGGGCAGCGGGCTACACGACAAAGGGCATGGCAAAACACCGCGCCGATGCCAAAGGCGTGACCACCATCGCGCAAATCGAAGACATTGAGGGCGTCGAGAATATCGAAGCCATTGCCGCCGTTAAGGGCATAGATGCGCTGTTCATTGGTCGCGCCGACCTGACGATTGCTTATGCAGCGAAGACACCAGACGATGCAGTGGTGGTGGACGCCGTTGACCGCATCGTCGCGGCGGGCAAAGCGGCCGGGCGAACAACCGGCATGTTTTTGGGCGGCATAGGCGATGTGCCGATGTGGCGCGAGAAGGGCGCGAGCCTGTTCATTCTCGGTTCGGATCATGATTTCCTGTTGCAAGGTGCCACAAAGCTGGCAGAGGCGATCAAAGCCTAACCATACTGCAACAAAACCACGGTATGTGCGTTGCAACAGGTCAGCGTTATTCAAAGGAAACCCATTTCATGGTGCAGATAAAAGCCGTCATTTTTGGCGCAATTGGCGTCATCGCGGAAACATCCGATTTGCAGCGGCAGGCCTTTAATCTGGCGTTTGCCGAACAAGGCCTGGATTGGAATTGGGATGGCGAGACGTACCGGCGGTTGCTATCGATCAATGGTGGCCAAGCGCGATTGCGCGCGTATCGTGATGAAGATGTTCAACGTTCGGATGTCACCGAGGCTGTGATTACGACGTTGCATGAACGCAAAACGCATTACTACGCCGCACTCAACGCTAAGGGCACACTGACCCCGCGCCGGGGCGTTGCCGAACTTATCGAGGCTTGCCGAGAAGCGGACGTGCGCGTTGCTTTATGCACCTCTACATCATTGGAAAACGTTGATGCCATCAAGGTCGCGCTGGGCGATACCCTTGATTTCGATGCCTTTGCCAGCGTCACTACCATTGACAAAATCGGCGCAGTAAAACCAGCCCCCGATGCGTATCTGCATTGCCTGTCACAGCTGGGGTTACTGGCGCATGAAGTGGTCGCCATCGAAGATACACCTGTCAGCATGGCATCAGCGATAGCTGCTGGGATTGCGGTCATCGCTACACCGGGCGCAATGACCGACGACCAGGATTTTTCTGGCGCAGCGATGAAGGTGGATGATCTAGCTGCGGTGACATTGGCGCAGTTGGATGCGATTGTTTTATAGATCGCAACGAAGTTGGCACGGATCACACACTTCATTCCCCATAATTAATCATCCCCCGCTCCAACTGCGCCGCTATCGCCGCGTGGTCGATGACTGTTTCATCCGCATCGCCGGTAAATACGCTGCTGCCGATTAGGCGGACGCGCTCACCTGAGGGGTTGGGGCCGCTCGCATGATGGCCGTGCACGCGCCATAGGATCGCGATTTGCCGCTCCCCAACTACGGCATGTTCGAAATAGAATGTGGCGTCTGGCAGCTGCCGGATAAGCGCGGGGAGCCACGCGCGGTCATAGAGATTAAACGCCCGCCCGTTCCACGCTTTGTGGAGCCAGTTGGTAATGTCGCGGGCTTCTACAGGGAAGCCCGGCGGGAGGGTCGCGGTATCACCCGCGCTATATTGTCCCTCTCCGCTGCGGAGTTCGCCGAGTGGCGGGTGCGCAGCAGGAGTGGTTTTGCCTTCGCTGCGGTCTTCGATGACGACCTCGCGCAGAATGCGGCCTTCCTCGCGCCAGACCCAGCGGTGCCCGTGCCAGCCGTCGGTCTTGTAGGCGATCATATTACTTAGATCAGCGGTGATGGCAACGTCGCTGGCGTCTTCATTCACCCAAGCAGCTGTGATCGCATCGCGGCCTTTGATAATACTCAGACTGTCCTCCCGTGTGGCGCGGTGAACATGGCTGTCGGCGAGTACGGCAAGGTTGCGGTCACGGCGCAACGCTATTTCAAGGGAAGCCAAGTCGCTCAAAGCCCGCCCTCCATCTGGCGCATTAAAGCAACTTCATCAAACACCGTCACCTCATCAACGATCACATTATGCGCAATGCGCCAATGCGTGACGGCGAGGATGTAGATCGGCTCGCCGCTAGCCGCGCCATAGAGCGCACCGCCATCATGTGTGCCCGCGAGTTCCCAGCGCACGGCGATCATATCATCGACCGCCGCCACATGCTGAATGGATATCCGCGCATCGCCAAAACTGCCAATCAGCGCGGTAAACCAACCCGTGATCTCACCCCAGCCGAACAGTCGCCGTCCTCCGGGGCCGCTCCAATGCGCTGCGGGAGAATAAACGTCGCGGGACATCCCAAACCGCCTGTGGTTTACAATAGCGTCAAAGAATGACTGCGCAAAGGCTTGCGGGTTTGCGTCCGGTCCGGGCAACATCGCGGCAGGGAAAGGCGTTGCAGGAGCCGAGCGGACGAGCTCCATCGCCGCCTTTCGCCAGTCGGCGCGCCCGCCTTGCGCCTTATCCGTTTCGGCATGTGTCCGGGCAACTGCTCTGGGATGATAGCCTAGCTCCAGCGCCATCGCGCTATAGTCGCGGACCAGCCATTCTTCGATAATCAGGTTCTCTTTGCACAGACAATCGGCGATGGTTGTGAACGTGATGCGCTTGCCGGTAGCTGGCCCCAGCTCGGACGTGCCAAGATTTGTCGCGCTGCTGGTGATCCGGTGCGAGGACAAATAAGCGCCGTCGCCTTCGTCGGACCAGATGACGGCTTCGCCCGTCAATGTCCGGTCGGGAAATGCCGAAAGCGTTCTTGATGTTCCTGCGATCACGCCGTCCATGCCATACACTGGCCCGGTCATCATATGCACGACGATATCCGGAGCATAATGGGTTGCGATCAACCCGACATCCTTCTGCTCCCAGATCCGGTGCGTGCAGCGCAGGATATAATCCACAATGTCGCTATATTCATCGCCGAAGCCGGGGATGTCTTGACGGCGCGCACCTTGCAGTGCCAAAATTTGCGCTATGTCACGGCCCCCGATGTTAGGAACGGCTCCATAAGGTATCGTTGTCATAAGTGTACCAGAAATGTGACTGCTCCGGTGTCGGAGCGAAGACGGCGCGGCATACCGGCAGGCAGGCTGATGGTGTCGCCTTCGACCAAAGCCACACTGCCGTCGTCGCATTCGATATCAACGCATCCCCTATGAACAAACAGCACTTCTTTGTCCTCGGAATCGCCCCAGTCTATAGATTCGCCGGGCTCGATATCAACGCGGTCAACGTGAAACCCATGATCCCAACCGAGCGGAGCCCCTGCGCCGATGATGGCAGTTACGGTGGTCCCGTTGGCGGCTACACTTCGCCAAACGATGGCTTCAGCCTGATCGGATGTCATCCGGCTAAGGGCATTAGCGTCTTGGCGCGAGGTTGGTGCCATCGGATGCACGTCTGCGGGTACAGCCTCACCTGCGGCTGTATCCACGAGCGATCCGTTTTCGAGGAGAACGAGGCCGTAATCCTTCGCCATATCGAACACTTTGGGCGCCCATGTCACACGGCCCGGATTATCCTGCCCCAATACCGCCCACAAAAATCCCGGGCTGCCATCATCGGCGGCGGCCGTTGCGGTAAAGCCCCGGAACACCCGCGTGGGGATCGAAATCACATCGCCGGGATGCAGATCGACCTGTGCGTCATCACCATGTTCGCCCAAGTCGAAGCGCCAATGGCCGCTTTGGACCACAAAAACCTCCGCTGTATCGTGACTATGCTGAGAATTCACGCAGCCCGGCGGCTGCCGCGCGCCGCCGATATTATAGCCATGCGGTTCGGCAATATGAACATGCTGATCGGGATTTTCCGACACGCCGGGGCCGATGATCGTAAAATTTTCCTTCGCTTCTGAACCTGGTGTCCGGCAATCGATGAAGGCGTTGTAACAGGGAATAAGTTCGTCATAGCGTACCAGCCGTTGGCTCAACGCATTTGCGGTCCAGCATTCGATTCTGGCATTATTGTCGGCCATGTGTTTCCCGCTTTTCCATCAGTTTTGGGCAAAATCTATGTGCCCCGCAAATAACGGTTTACGGCGATTGCATTCGAAGTCAATATTGGTGACAACGAAGGGATGGGAATGACTTTGGATAAAGCGCGCTACTGGCAGCTGATCGATAACAACCGCGACGTTGGCAAAAGCCACGTCGCATTGACCGGCACGCTGTATGCGACAGATTGCAATTTCAACGCGGGCACCCCGGTCGATCATTGCGCAGGCACGGCGGCTATCATTGAACGGTTCTGGCAACCATTGGTCCACGCCTTTCCCGACCTTGAACGCCGCACCGACATTTTGATGAGCGGCCAGTTCAAAGACGGTAATTGGTTTGCGTCTACAGGATATTTTGTCGGTCATTTCGAAAATGACCTGTTTGGAATGAAGGCCAGCGGCCGGCCGCATTTCTTGCGCTATGGCTGGTTCGACCGCGTGGTCGGCGACAAGGTAGTGGAAAGCTATGTGCTGCTGGATTTGACCCGATTGATGATTGAGACCGGCCAATGGCCGCTGCGCACGCAATTGGGTGAAAGCTGGTCACCCGCTCC
>JANONL010000364.1:0-3696 GCA_031420815.1 Sphingomonadales bacterium
TGGTCAATTTCTCGCCGCTCTATTCGGTCGATGAACTGGCACATCAGGTGGCCGACAGCGGAACGACCATATTGTTCACGGTTTCGGCGGCGGCGTTGTTGCCTACGGCGATCAAGGTGCTCGACAATAGCAGCCTGAAAGAACTGGTGGTCGGCAGCGTGGCCGAGGCTTTACCCAAGTCCAAAAGTTGGGCTTACCGGCTGTTCAAGCGCAAGGACATTGCGGCTATTCCTCCCGATAGCCGGATAACGACCTATGCCGAACTGCTCGCCAGCAAGGGCGATTACACCGTCCAGCCCTGCGACCCCGAAAAGGACATCGCCCAACTGCAATATACCGGCGGAACCACCGGCACACCCAAAGGCGCGATGCTTAGCCATCAGAATATCACCGCGAACGCGCGGCAGATTAATTGCATCGACCCGGAATCGAGTTTCAACAAACCGGGCTTGCCGAGTGATGACCGGATATTGGGTGTGCTGCCGTTCTTCCATGTATTTGCCAACGCGACCGTGCTCAATCGCACGATTTGCAACGGCGGAGAGATCGTCATGCTGCCGCGGTTTGAGGCGAAGGCGGCGTTGGCCGCTATCAACCGCACCCACATCACCTCGCTGCCTGGTGTGCCGACGATGTATCAGGCGCTGCTCGACTGCCCCGAGATTGCCAGAACCAACTTTACCTCGCTGCGCGCCTGTATCTCCGGTGGTGCGCCTTTGCCCGCCGAACTGAAGTCGCGGTTCGAAAAGGTGAGCGGTGCGGTGGTGATCGAGGGCTATGGCCTGACCGAAAGCTCCGGCGTGGTGTCGTGCAACCCCTATGCCGGGCTGAACAAATTGGGCAGCATCGGCCAGCCCATACCCGGCACCGATGTGAAGTTGCTCGACAAGGAAGACCCCGGCAAGCCCGCGCCCGCCGGTGAACCCGGCGAGCTCGTCTTTTCCGGACCGCAGGTTATGCGCGGTTACTGGAACCGTCCCGATGCCGACGCCGAGGTGTTTGTCGGCGACTATCTGCGCACCGGCGACGTCGCGACAATCGACGAGGACGGTTTCATTTTCATCGTCGATCGCTTGAAAGACATGATCGCTGTCGGCGGTTTCAAGGTATTTCCCAGCCAGATCGAGGACATTCTTTATAAACACCCAGCAGTGCGGGAGGCTTTGGTGATTGGCGTTCCAGACGCCTATCACGGCGAAATGCCGCGCGCATATGTGACGTTGCAGGACGGCGCGACGGCAGACGGCGTGGCACTCGCCGCATGGCTCAACCCGCAACTGGGCAAGCACGAACGCGTGCAATCTGTCGTGGTACGCGATGGCTTGCCCAAAACGATGATCGGCAAGCTTGATAGGAAAGCTCTGAGGGCGGAGATACAGATTTAGGCATGTCTAAAAAGTCCGTTCGCCTCGAGCGAAGACGAGAGGCCCATTGGTACTGCGCGGTGTCTCGTCTTCGCTCGACACGAACGGTAAGAGAGGCCTGTGCATTCTGACGACTCACCTATCCGGAAAATCATCCATGTCGATATGGATGCGTTTTACGCCAGTGTCGAACAGCGCGACAATCCCGACCTGCGCGGTAAGCCGGTCGCGGTTGGCGGTTCGTCTAAACGCGGGGTGGTCGCGGCCGCCAGCTATGAAGCGCGGGCGTTCGGCGTTCGGTCCGCCATGCCGTCGATCACCGCGCAGCGCCAATGCCCGGACCTGATTTTCGTCAAACCGCGTTTTGAGGCCTACAAATTAGTTTCGCGTCAAATTCGCGATATTTTTTCGCGGCATACCGATCTCATCCAACCGCTATCGCTCGATGAAGCTTATCTGGATATCACCAATGACAAGCAAGGCATCGGCTCCGCCGTAAAAGTCGCCAAAGCGATCCGCGCCGATATCTGCGCCGAAACCGGGCTGACCGCAAGCGCCGGGGTGAGCTACAACAAATTTATCGCCAAACTCGCGAGCGACGAGAACAAGCCTGATGGCCTGTGCGTCATCCTGCCCGAACAAGGCGCTGAATTTGTTGCCGGCCTCCCCGTCCGGCGCTTCCACGGAGTGGGCCCGCGTACAGCGGAGAAGATGGCGAAGTTTGATATCCTGACCGGTGCCGATCTAGTGCAAAAGAGCGAGGAATGGCTGGCACATCATTTCGGCAGCTGGGGCGGCTATCTCTACAAGGCGGCACGTGGCATCGATAATCGCCCGGTCAACGCCAATGCCCCGCGCAAATCCATCGGTGCGGAGCTGACCTATTTCGATGACAAGAAAAGCGAGGAGGAGCTGCGCGCTGCGCTCGACGAAATTGTCGATATCGTTTGGGAACGGATCGAACGCTATCAGGCGCGTGGCAGGACGCTGGTAATGAAAGCACGCTATTCCGATTTTCGCACATTGACCCGTTCTCGAACCGTCGACCATGTCATCACTGGCCGGGAAGAGGTCGCCGATCTGGGCCACCGCCTGCTCGACCAGATATTACCCGCCGAAATGGGCGTCCGGTTGCTGGGTCTGACGCTTTCAGGCCTCGTGCAGGACGATCACAGTCAGCCGGATGCAACTGCGCAGCCCAGTTTTGCATTCGACAGCATTGAAAATTGAAGATATCCTCCATATATCACAAAACTGTTATAACAGCATAATACAGGAGGCGGTATGGCGCGACCCCAGACCGACATTGAAGCCGGAAAACAGCAGTTGCTCGACGTCGTCGATGACCTTGTCCGCAGACGCGGTGGGGCAGATATTTCGATGACTGAATTGGCAAGTGCAGCGGGTATGTCGCCATCGAATATTTATCGTTTTTTTGGTAGCAAAGAAGCTTTGCTAGAGGCTGTGGCTGAAAAATGGTTCGCCGAGAAGATCCGGATTATGGAAGAAGTTTGCGCCACCGATCTTCCGGCGCGCGACAAGATGTTCGCCTTTTTCGCCCGGCGTTTTGCGGTGATGGTGGACCAACATGCTGCGGAACCCGAACTGTTCAAAAGCTATCTCGAAATCGGCCAGCAAAATTTTGAAGTCGTTCGCGGGTATGTTGACCTTGGCGACCATTATCTGGCGATGATCGTCGCCGAGGCGATGGAGCAGGGCTATTTTGAAGGTCTTTCCATCGACCAGACGGTGTCGTTGATTAATCAGATGGTGCAGCCCTACTGCAACCCCGAAGCGATCATCTACATCGGCACAATGAAGCTAAACGAGCAGAAACTTTCGCGGATTATTGACACGATCTTCATCGGCCTGGGCAAATCACTCGGTGCCAAAGCGGCCATTGAACCGCATATCAAGATAGTATCCTGAACCGCTTGCGTGCAGCGCGTTGGTCTGGCAAAGGCCCGCGCATGAAGACCAAAGTGGGCGATTAGCTCAGCGGTAGAGCACTCGCTTCACACGCGAGGGGTCACAAGTTCAAACCTTGTATCGCCCACCATTTTCGCCTTCGGCAAAAAATGCTTCTTTGTTATGAAGTGCCAATGGACCCCATTCTCGAAGATTTCCTGAGCGACCCGGCAGCCGACACATCGGCGCTTCACGACGTTTCGCGCATTAAGGCCACTCTCGAAACGGCCGCCCGCGAAGGCCGTGCGGTCAGCTATTCCGAACTCCTGTTGATCCTCGGCTTCCGCTTTACCCGTCCCAAAATGCGCGCGGTGTGCAAGACGTTGGACGAAGTTGACCGCCGCAGCGCGGCCGAAGGTGCGCC
>JANONL010000365.1:0-2772 GCA_031420815.1 Sphingomonadales bacterium
TATGCGACTTCAGCGATGCCAAGCCCCTGCTGACCAACACCCAACCGTGCAACGTTCATCATAATGAACATCGCGGCTAGGCCCTTATTCTCTTCGCCGATCATGTAGCCGGTGGCGCCGTCGTAATTCATAACGCACGTCGAATTGCCGTGAATACCCATTTTGTGCTCGATCGAGCCACAACTTACTTCGTTGCGCGCCCCGAGCGAGCCATCGTCACCCACCATGAATTTCGGCACGATGAACAGCGAAATGCCCTTCACATTGTCGGGCGCACCGGGGGTTTTCGCTAGAACCAAATGGATGATATTCTCGGTCAGGTCATGTTCGCCCGACGAAATGAAAATCTTCATCCCCGTGATCGCATGAGAGCCATCGCCGTTCGGCACCGCCTTGGTGCGGATCAGACCGAGATCGGTGCCGCAATGCGGCTCGGTCAGGTTCATCGTGCCGCCCCATTTACCCGAAATCATGTTTGGCGCGTATTTCGCCTTCTGTTCGTCGCTGCCCTTGACCAAAATTGCAGAAACCGCACCGTGGGTCAGTCCTGGATACATGGCAAAAGCCATGTTCGAGCTCGCCATATACTCCTCGAACGCCATCGAGATGATATGCGGCATTGCCTGCCCACCAAATTCTTCCGGCGCTGACAATGTACCCCAGCCAGCGGCACAATACTGGTCATAGGCGTCCTTGAAGCCTTCGGGCGTCGATACGCTGCCATCTTCATGCCGGGTGCAACCCTGCAAATCACCGACCTGATTGAGCGGGAACAGTACTCCCTCGACGAACTTGGCACCTTCATTCAGGATTGCCTCGATCATATCGGCTGTGGCGTTTTCGAACCCGGGCAGATTGGCAAAGCGTTCTATTCCGAGCACTTCGTTGATAATGAACTGCGTATCGCGGACAGGTGCTTTGTAACTCGGCATGGCTAATCCTCTTGATTTTCTGGTAAGTTACGCAGCGGCGCTGGTTTTGGTTTCGGAAGCCTCGACCTTTTCGACCATCGCCACGAAATCGGTCAGCTCTTTGATCGCGCTTTCGATATCATCGCGCTGAGCCTTCAACAGACCGATACGGTCGCGGCATTTCTCGATTGTGACACGACGCTGGATGTTGCGGCCATCGTTCAGGTCGTAAAGGTCGATCATCTCGCGAATTTCTGCAAGGCTGAAACCAACCCGTTTGGCCCGAAGTATCCACGCTAGCCGGGCACGATCGCGCTTCGAATAAATCCGTGCAAGTCCCATCCGCTCTGGCGAAATCAGCCCCTGATCTTCATAAAAACGCAGCGCCCGCGCAGTAACATCGAACTCGTTCGAAAGGTCGGATATGGTGAAGGATTCGCGATTGAATGCATCGGGCGTATCGATGGTGGCATCGGCCCGCTTGTTGCTGTGGGTAAAATTATCCATGGTGGCGACGCCTTCCCTCTTCATTGCACTAGCGTCACTAGTTTACGTTAGCGTAAACGTCAATTACGATTTTGCAGGCCCACCCTGTTTAAGCTGGTCCAAGCCTCTTGATTAACGCCTGCGCTGCTGCAGGGTTACGGACCTTTGCGCCACTAATAAAAAACAGGTGAACGTCACGCCCATTCATCGCCCATTTCCTTGCCTTTTCTACCCAAGCATCCAGCTCGGCGGCGCTGTAACCTTCATCCAACTTATCTTGCGCTTTCATGATCCGCGCATAGACGAAATCGGCGGTTTTTGCATCAATCAGCGGATATTCGGGGTGGTCAGAATGGACAATTGCCATACCCCGGCTGCGCGCCAGTTCGATGAAAGCCGGATCATCAAAGCTGATATTGCGGGCATCCAGCGCGTGACGGAGCTTTCGCCCGTCGAGTTCATTCGGCAACAGACCGAGGAACTTGCCGAAATCTTCTGCGTCAAATTTCTTGGCCGCAGGAAATTGCCAGACAATCGGACCGAGCTTGTCACCTAATTCAGACAGCCCTTGTCCGATATATTTCTCAATCGAGGGACCGGCTTCGGCCAATATCTTCCGGTTGGTGCAGAACCGCGATGCCTTTGCGCTATATTGAAAATCGTCCGGAGCGGCAGCCGCCCAATGGGCGAAACTCTTGCTGCTCTGCGTGCCATAATAGGTCGAGTTGATCTCAATCGCGGTCATTTGAGAAGTAGCATAAGCAAGCTCGTCCTTCTGCCGCAGCCCCTCGGGATAAAATACCCCGCGCCATGGCTCAAAGCTCCAACCGCCAATGCCGACACGAATTTTTCCTTGGGCCATCGATTCTCACCTATTTTCGTTTTTGGTCAGCGGCCACCGTCCGATTTCATTATATTGCGTCAACCCGATCAGGCTGTCGAGCAACACAATTTCATGCGCCGTCTAACTCACGGCATCGATGGCTAGCGTTTCGCCCACAGCCCTCCCCCGACGAAGCGTCATATGCGGATTAAACCGCCAAGAGCTTGCAGCATGCATATCTGAGGTGCGTAGCAACATCGCCAAGCAGCGTTGCAACCGTAATACTCCATCGAGCTTATCACTTGGGAGTAAAAGCGTCGAACCTTTGCCGCGGACAAGTTGCTCGAACGCGACCCGGCAACGGGGGAGTGATTGGCCATCCAGAACCTGACATATTCGGGTCGCGGTTGCCGACTGGAACTCTGGATCCCGGTCAAACAGAAACATCGTTATATGGAGGCGATCATCGGCCTCCGCTCTGCCTTGTGTCTCACGGTCACGCAGCCGAGCAAGCTCGTCCAACAGCCCGGCGGGCGGCATCAAAGCAAAAAA
>JANONL010000366.1:0-3486 GCA_031420815.1 Sphingomonadales bacterium
ACGTCCGGACCAGCAATCATCGTTATTGTCGATTTCGCCAAGCGCTCGGATGAGCCGCGCCTCTACCGCATCGACCTGCGCGACGGGCGGGGTATCGACGACCCGATCCGGGTTGCACACGGTATCGGCTCCGACCCCAATGATGATGGCATCACCGACGCTTTCAGTGATGTGCAGGACAGCCTGATGTCGTCGCTTGGGGCCGCGCGTGGCGGTGAAATCTATGTCGGCGTCAACGGCCGGTCGCTCAGGCTCGACGGCCTTGAGCCTTCGAACAGTTCGATGCGCGCGCGCGACATCGTCGTGCATAGCTATAGCCCGGGCCTGATGCGCTATTTCAACGGTGAGTTGCTGATGATGCGCGGCGGCAGGCCGGGTACGAGCGAGGGTTGTTTCGTCGTCGAACCCGACAAGCGCGATTGGATCATGCAAACGCTGGTCGACGGAGGCTTTCTCTATTCAGGCTATGGTGGCGTCTTACCGAAGCCTGCAGTGCCCAGGACACCGACGGGGCAACAGGTGATTTTTGTGCCGGGTCGGGGCGGATGAGCTAATATGATGGGCTCCTGCGAAGGCCGGAGTGGTGGAAGATAAGCGCCACGCTGACTGCGCTCCTGCCTTCGCAGGAGCACGCATCAATTCCCGGTTTGCTTGTCGGCTGCCGGTTTTGGAAATACCCGTCGAAATAGTTGATAGCCTTTCCACAAGCCGTAAATAGCCAACAGCAGAAGGCCTACCGCAATGATCGCGGCAGCCACCGGATTGGCGAAGGCAAGCACGAGAAGCCCGCCGGTGGCGACATCCTCGACCGTCGACACCACAACGTTGCTGAATGGTTCGGGGCTGGTGTTGACCGCTGCGCGAGCGGTGGATTTTGTGGCATGACTGGCCAAGGCCGCGCTGCCCCCGAGCAGAAAGGCAATCACTTGCCAGGTCGGATCTGAACTATCGACCACCGCTAGCGCCAGCAAAGCACCGCCGACCGGGCGGATAATCGTGTGGAGGCCATCCCAGATAGAATCGAGCCACGCGACCTTGTCAGCAAAAAACTCGGCCACCGCGCCGATTGCACTGATCCCAATCACCCACGGGTTGGCAAGCACATCGAGCATGGCAAGGTTCTCGGGCAGCGGCACCAGGTTGAAGTGCATCGCTACGCCGGTAGCAAAGACAGTCAGGTAGAGCCGCCAGCCCGATAGTAAGCTCAGGCTTCCTGCCAGCCCCAGTATTTCGATGATGCCCATGCTCCGCTCCGCCCCCACAAGAGATTGTGTTGGAAGGCTGCCACGAAAGCAGGCAAACTGCAATGGCACTGGCCAAGCCGCGCAAAGCATGCTTGTTAGCTCTGCTATGACAACCGAAACCACCACACACCCCGTTACCGGCGAGACTATGTCACCCGCGACCCCCGCCGCGACGATGGTCATCTTCCGCGACGATCCGTCGGGCGGCGCACCGTTGCTGCTGATGGTCGAGCGGATCAAGGCTATGGCCTTTGCCGGCGGTGCCGCGGTTTTTCCGGGCGGCAAGGTCGATGCGGCGGATTTCGATTATGCGGCGATGCTCGGTGGTCCGGTCGATCTGGACGAGGCGGCGGCGCGGTTGGCGGCAATCCGCGAAACTATCGAGGAGGCTGGACTTGCACTTGGGCTGAGCGGTATTTCGGACCCCGCCAATTGCGCAGATGCTCGTGCAGCGTTGCATGATGGTGATAGCTTGCAAGTGGTCTGCGCGCGGCATGGATGGACGCCGGATTTGGTGCAGCTGGTGCCTTGGTCACGCTGGCGGCCGCCCGCATTCGAACGCGCTGCCCGCGTGTTCGATACGCGCTTTTATCTGGTGGATGCAGGGGACAGCGCACCGTTGGCGACCGTCGATAATACCGAAAACCGGATGCTATTTTGGGCAAGTGCTGCTGACGCGCTGGAATGCGCCGATGAAGGAAAAATCAAGATCATCTTCCCCACCCGGCGCAATCTGGAGCGGCTGGCGATGTTCGGTGATTTCGACAGTGCCGCCGCCCACGCCGCCGCACATCCGGTATCCACAGTGCTGACATTCGTGGAACAACGCGAAGATGGCCGCTGGTTGTGTATCCCTGACGGTCATGGCTATCCGGTGACCGAAGAATCCTTTGCAAATGCTATGCGGGGTTAGCTGACATAACGTTCACTTAACCGTTCGTGTCGAGCGCAGTCGAGACACCCATAAGTCGGTCGCTACATTGAGGCATCTCGACTTCGGCACAACATGCCGAAGTTTATCCTGAGCCCGTCGATGGGCTCGATGCGAACGGAATTGATGGCGCCGCCTCAGTCTTCTGCGGCAATTGTAACAATCAAACCGTCAAGCTCAGCGCTAACCGGAATCTGGCATGAAAGGCGCGAATTTTCGTCGCGGTGGTCGGTGCTGTCCAACAAGTCGTTTTCGTCCTCACCCATTTTCGGCAGTTTATCGACAAATGCAGGATCGATATGGACATGGCAGGTCGCGCACGAGCAGCACCCGCCGCATAGAGCCAGCAATTCGTCAAAGCCGTTGTCGCGGATGACTTCCATCAACGACAGGCCGTCTTCGGCGTTCACATCCTTGGCCTCGCCCGAACGGGTAATTACGGTGATGGTGGTCATCTGTATGCTCCAACGCGACAATCGAATTTGTTCGACCGATAGTTGGCGTCCGCGCGCAAGGGAAGCCCTAATTTGATGGGGATAAGTTGGGTCCACCCTTGGCCAAAGTGCCAGTGATGCCTATGTGCGATGCCAACAGAATCAGAAAGCTACTCGATGTCCGACGCTATTGCTCAAGAAGGGCGCCATGCCCCGGTAATCATTATTGGCTCCGGCCCGGCAGGCTACACCGCCGCCGTTTATGCCGCGCGCGCCAATCTGTCGCCAATGATCATCACCGGTGTCGAGATCGGCGGGCAGTTAATGACCACCACCGACGTCGATAATTGGCCGGGCGACGATGAAGGTGTGCTTGGCCCTGAACTCATGGAACGGATGCGCAAACATGCCGAACGCTTCGGCACAAGAATTGCAAACGACTATATCGAGAAGGTCGATTTTTCGAAGCGGCCCTTCGTGCTGACCGGCGGCGCGGGTGATTATACCGCCGACGCGGTCATCATCGCGACAGGGGCAAGTGCGCAGTATCTGGGGCTGCCAAGCGAGACTGCGTTCATGGGCAAGGGCGTGTCGGCCTGCGCGACGTGCGACGGCTTTTTTTATCGCAACAAGCCGGTGGCGGTTATCGGCGGCGGCAATACTGCGGTCGAGGAAGCGCTCTACCTCGCCAACATCGCCAGCCATGTGACCTTGGTGCACAGGCGGGATAAGCTAAAGGCAGAGAAAATCCTGCAAGACCGCCTGTTCGCTCGCGAGGCCGAGGGCAAGGTGACGATCAAGTGGAACCACACACTCGACGAAGTGCTGGGCGACGCGAGCGGTGTCACCGGGATGCGAATTGCAGCGACCGACGGCA
>JANONL010000367.1:0-3801 GCA_031420815.1 Sphingomonadales bacterium
CTCCTGCCCTGTCTGGGTAGTACGAACGAGGCCGCCCCCTTTGCCCATCATCTGAACTTCGCGTGTTTTCAGATCGACCGTGTAGTACCATGTGGGATTGCCGGTTCCGACCTGTGTGGTAAATTTACCGGCGGACGAATCGATCAACCGCTCGGTGATTTTGACCTTTTGATTGTCCTCGGATACCGTGATTTCGGTGAATGTCTTGGCAGCCTTGGCCGCGACGTTAGAACCGTCGATCGGCAATCGATCAACGACATATCCGGTCTCGGCATCCCAGATCATGACCATCCGGCTGGTTTGACTGGCGGTGATGATATAGCGGTCGTCGCGCGTCCACGCCGCGATTTCGATGCCGCCATAGGGAAAAGTTTGCAGCACGATTTTAGGGTTTACCGGTGCCGGGGCATCGTTCAGCACATCGACGGTCATTTGCGCGGGCGCAAGGCCGGGCCATGCCGCGAGCAGCAGAAAAAAGATAGATGAGCCGAGGCCTTTAAACCCTCGCATGGAGCGCCAAGCCGGTCATTGACTTACTCCTGTTTACAAGATGAATGTCGCAGGGAGCGCGTTTACAGTCAATAGCAACACATTAGGCAATATCCTGTCCAAACGCTGGCCAAAACCGGCAACCTCGCCTATGGGCGTGCCATGCATTTTCTAGATCAAGCAAAAATCTTCATCCGTTCGGGTGCGGGCGGCCCCGGCGCCGTCAGTTTCCGGCGCGAAAAATATGTCCAATATGGTGGACCTGACGGCGGCAACGGCGGCAAGGGCGGTAACATTATTTTTGAAGCCGTCGCTGGCCTCAATACGCTCATCGACTTCCGCTATGCCCAGCATTTTAAAGCGCAGCGCGGGATTCAGGGCATGGGTCGTGACCGGCATGGTGCGTACGGCGAAGACCTTGTCATCAAGCTTCCGGTCGGCACGCAGGTGCTGGCTGACGATGAAGAACGCAGTTTGCTGCTCGACCTGACCGAAGTTGGCCAGCGCGTGGTGTTCTTGCGCGGCGGCGATGGCGGCCGCGGCAACGCGAGCTATAAAACGTCGACTAACCGCGCGCCGACCCAACACGGCCCGGGCTGGCCTTATGACGAAAAGTACGTTTGGCTGCGGCTGAAACTGCTCGCTGATGCCGGTCTGGTCGGGATGCCCAACGCGGGCAAATCGACCTTCATCAATCAGGTGTCGAACACCAAGGCCAAGGTCGGCGCTTATCCCTTCACGACGATCCGCCCCCAACTGGGCGTGGTCAGCCATAAATCGCGCGAGTTTGTGCTCGCCGATATTCCGGGGCTCATTGCCGGTGCCGCCGACGGTGTCGGTATTGGCGACCGGTTTTTGGGCCATATCGAACGCTGCCAGATCCTTATCCATTTGGTCGATGCGACGCAGGACGATCCTGTTTTGGCGTGGCAGACGGTGTGTAATGAGCTCGCCGAATATGGCGCAGGGTTGGAAGACAAGCCGCAGATTGTCGCGCTCAACAAAGGCGATTTGCTCGGGTCGGATCTGATGGCGGATATCACCGCGCAGCTTGAGGCGGCAGGCGCGCAGGATGTGGTGTCGATTTCAGGCGCAACCGGACAGGGCGTGTCTGAAGTGCTTGACCGGATACTCGCCGCACTCCCAGAAAAAAGCGGCCTTGAATCAACGCGCAACACGGGCATGGCGGAAGACGGGACATGGTCGCCGATTTGAAGCCAGCGGCCTTTGCAACCGACGCCTGCCCATTGCTGGTAGTCAAAGTTGGCTCGTCGTTGCTGGTCGAACCGGGTGGCGGCGTGCGTCGGTCATGGCTGGAAACGCTGGTTGCCGATATCAGCGCGCGGCATCAGGCGGGGCAGCGGATTGTCGTGGTGACTTCGGGCGCTATTGCCTTGGGTGCGCGTCGTATGGGTTTCGACAAAGGCGGCCGAGCCAGCTTGGCCGATGCACAGGCTTCGGCTTCTGTCGGACAGATTATCCTGTCGGGGCTATGGGCTGAGTTGCTCGGCACACAAGGGCTGGCGGCGGCGCAGATGCTGGTGACGCTCGATGATCTGGAGGACCGGCGTCGCTATTTGAATATCGCTGCGACGCTCGACCGCTTGCTTGGTGCTGGCGCAGTACCGGTGATTAACGAAAATGACAGCGTTGCGACGGAGGAAATCCGTTTCGGCGACAATGACCGGCTGGCGGCGAGAGTTGCGCAGGCGGCGGGTGCTGCGGGGGTTGTCCTGCTGTCCGATGTGGACGGGCTGTACGATCGCAACCCTGGCGAAAATGGCGCGCAGCTCATACCCGAAGTTGCACGGATCGATGGCCGCATAAGGATCATGGTGAGCGCAGGTTCGTCTTCGGGCATGGGCTCGGGCGGGATGGCATCGAAGCTGGACGCCGCCGATATTGCCACGCGCGCCGGCATCGGCCTTACGATTACGTCGGGTCTGCGCGATCATCCACTGGCAGCGCTGGAGGCGGGCGCTGCATCGACTTTCTTTGCGCCCCGCGCAGGCGGATCTGCGCGCAAAAGCTGGCTGGGCGGGCGTCTTACCGTGAAAGGCCGCATCCGTGTCGATAACGGCGCGGTCAAGGCATTGAAGGCAGGTAGCAGCTTGCTTCCGGCGGGCGCGCTCAGCGTAGAAGGTGAGTTCAAACGTGGCGACGTGATCGACATCAGCGCCGATGACGGCATCGCCATAGCGCGCGGCCTGTCCGAATATGCGGCCGCAGATGCAGCGCGGATTTGCGGCCACCGCTCAGGTGAGCTGGAGGCAATCCTCGGCACCGTCCCACGCTCGGTTCTTGTCCACCGGGACCAATTGGTATTGTTATGAGCGATGGCCCGGGGGTCGTTGCACTAACCGGCGCGACCGGTTTCGTCGGCAAAATCACGCTCGACCGGCTGGTCGAGGCAGGGTGGCAGGTTCGGGCGCTGACGCGACGGGATCAGCCGAAACGTGCGGGCGTGACATGGGTGAATGGCAGCCTCGACAACAGCGATAGCCTGAAGCAACTATGCGAAGGCGCAAGCGCCGTGCTGCACATCGCAGGCGTGGTGAATGCGCCCGACGCAGCGGGTTTCGAAGCCGGGAACGTGACCGGGACGGCCAATATGCTCGCCGCCACCAAGGATGCGGGGATTACACGGTTCGTCCATGTCTCTTCGCTGTCCGCGCGCGAGCCGCAGCTTTCGGTTTACGGCGCGAGCAAATCGCGCGGCGAAAAACTGGTCGGCACGTCGCTGCTCGACTGGACGATCATCCGACCGCCGGGCGTTTTTGGCCCCGGCGATACCGAACTTTTCGATATGTTCCGGATGGCGTCGAAGGGCTTTGTATTGCTACCGCCCAAGGGCCGCGTGTCGTTGATTTACGTTGATGATCTGGCGCGCCTGCTGGTGGCGTTGCTGCCCACGCATGACGACGCGACCGCGCGGATATTCGAGGCCGATGACGGCATCCAGGGCGGCTGGAGCCATGACGGGTTTGCCAGGGCAATCGGCTGGGCCCTGGGACGTCGGGTGACGACCATCCACGCACCGCGCTTTTTGCTGAAATTGGCAGCATTTGGCGACCGGTTAGTTCGTGGCCGCAAGGCGAAATTAACCTCTGACCGCGCGGGCTATCTCAGTCATCCCGACTGGACTATCGACCGGACAGCGGCCCCACCCGCAGCACTTTGGGTGCCGCAGATGCAAACCCGCGCAGGTCTTAAAGAAACTGCGCGCTGGTATAAGGCGCAAGGTTGGCTTTGATTTTGCCCTTTTGCCGCCTTATTCGCTTGCCATAGCGCCATAAAATCAAAGGAATTGAT
>JANONL010000368.1:0-3870 GCA_031420815.1 Sphingomonadales bacterium
GTCACCACCATTGGTGAATCGGGTTTGGTCGCAGATTGGACTTTGCTATGGAGAAAAAGGGTGAACAGACCGTTAGGATTAACCACCTTTACGGGGGTAAATTCAGCGCGGTCCCGAAACGGTACAGCGCGTCAGCCAATCGTTTACGCAGACTGTGGCAGCGCCTCCCCGGTTTTGAAACGGTACCAGCTTGGCGCGACAAACTGGCCCGCTGCTCGGGCGCGGTACAGAAAATAAAGACCGACCGCAGTACAGATGACGATGGCTGGCAGCGACGCCTCGGCTCCGAATGCGCCACCCGTCAGCAGGTCGCGGCCGCCAATGACGGGCCGGATAAGACCGTCGATCTCGAACCCCGAAACCGCAACGCCGTAAATGCCGCCCTGCGTGAAGTTCCACGCCATGTGCAGGCCAATGACGGCCCACAAGCGCCGCGTTAGCATATACAAAGCGGCGAGCAATATTCCCGCCTCCAGTGCAATCGCGACGGCGGCAAGCACGCTCGAATTGGGGTTGGCGATGTGGGCAAAGCCAAACAAGGCCGCCGAAAGCACGAGCGCCGTCCAGCTTCCGAGCCATTTCTCGATCATCCGGAAAAACAGCCCGCGCAGCAATATTTCCTCGATGACCCCGGACGTAATCGCAATGGCCAGCATTTTAACCAGCACATGCGCGCCGTTATATCCCGCAATCCGGTACCCGCCGCCAAGCGCAATCACGCCGATGACTGCGGTCATCACGCCAAAACCGATGGCCACCCCGAATAGCCATTCGCGTCCCGCGCCGGCCAGCGCGAAATCGGCCAGCGGCTTGCGTTCGACCACCAGCGCAAACAGCCAATAACCGGCAACTGCCAGTGCAACGGCAATCGCACTCGATAGCAATTCAGTCCAATCGGTATTGCCCAGCAGATCGTACAACACGACGCTGATCTGTCCGGCCACAAAAGCCATCCCGATGATGATGGCGACCCCGAAGATCAGGAGGAACAACGGATGCGACCTGATCCGGTCGATCAGGCTTGTCGTTTCAATATACGGCACTTCATTCCCCCCGATACCGCCGACCGTCTTTTGCTTGCTTAACCATTAGCCGGTCACCGCCAAACAGATTTTTGTGATCGTTAGAACAACGACACCACAGCCCGCGCCTGATCTTCAAGCCATTCCATCGCGGCAGCCCAAGGGCCGTGGCCGTGGCTGATCCGTGCGACGCCGAGGTTGGCCAGCGCCTTATGGTCGGGGCAACCCGGCCGCATCAAGATGTTGACCGGCAACGGTGAAGCTGTGCACAGCCGTTCGATCAACGCCGGGTCCTGCAAAAATGGCGCAAATAATCCGCGTGCTCCGGCGTCTGAATAAGCTTTCGCCCGCTCGACCAACGCATCGACCTTTGCCGCATCATGATCGGCAGGCGGTGTCAGGATGAACAGGTCGGCGCGGGCATTGACGAATATGCCCGTTGCTGCCGCTGCAGCCACCCGCGCGCTAGCCTCGACCGTTGAAAACAGCGCGCGGGTCGCGGGATCTTTATCCTCCAGATTGATACCGACCGCGCCAGCCTCTGCCGCGCGCCTGACCGAGATACCAACGCCTGCCGCATCCGCACCATAGCCTGCCTCCATGTCAATGCTGACCGGCAGGTCGGTAATCGCAACAATCTCTTTCAATGTAGCTATCGCGGTTTCGAGCGGTAATTTCTCACCGTCGCCAATGCCATGCGCGCCGGCAACGCCCCAACTGCCCGTCGCGATGGCCTTTGCCCCGGCCTTGCAAACCGCAATCGCGCTGCCCGCGTCCCAGATGTTATAGAGGATCAACGGATTACCCGGCATATGCAGCGCCGCAAACGCTTCGGTCTTGTCAGTCATGCAGATTTCCTTTCAGCGGATAGTAATTTTTCTTTGCGTTCCAGCCCGTAAGCATAGCCGCCGAGCGTCCCGTCGGTGCGGATCACGCGGTGGCAGGGGATGAGCACCGCAACGTTGTTCGCGCCATTGGCCGAGCCTGCTGCGCGGACGGCTTTGGGATTACCGACGGCGGCGGCGATGTCGGCATAGGTCCGCGTCTCACCCGCAGGAATCCGCCTAAGTTCATTCCAGATCGCCTGTTGAAACGCTGTGCCAGCGACATCAAGCGGCAGGTCAGGCATTTGCGCCGGATGTTCGATGGCGGCAATCGCACCTGTGACCAGTTCCTCCAGCGCAGCACCGCCAGCAACAATGTCCGCCTTGGGGAAACGGTGCGCCAACGCGGATTCATCCTCGTCGAACGAGAGACGACAAATGCCCTTGTCGGTGGCAGCCAGCAGCATCTGGCCAAGTGCGGTCTCAACCACCGCCCAACGAATTGTCACCCCATCCCCGCCGTTTTTCCATGCACTCGGCGTCATGCCCAAATGTCCTCTTGTGCCAGCGTAAAAACGGCTCGGCCCTGAATAGCCAGCCTCATATATTGCATCGGTTACACTGCCATCGCCGTCGAGCGCGGTCGCCGCGCGTTTGGCGCGTAGAGCGCGGGCATAAGCCGCAGGCGTGACGCCGGTGTCGCGTTTGAACAGGCGGTGGAAATGATGCGGCGCATAATCGACCGCCGCCGCCAGTGCCTCCAATGACAACGCGTTCTCGGCTTCCTCAATCAGCTTCAGGGCCGCCGCCACGGCTTCGCGGTCGCGGCCAACTTCGTCTGGCCTACAGCGCATGCACGAACGATAGCCCGCCGCCATCGCCTCGGCCGCCGTCGTGAAAAATTCAACATTTTCGCGCAGCGGGTGGCGTGCGGCACAACTCGGTTTGCAATAGATACCCGTGGTCTTCACCGCACCAATGAAGTGGCCGTCATAGCGGCGATCCCGACGCATGAATGCGTCCCACGCGAAATCCTCGGATACGATCATGTCGGATCTGGCTTTGGCTGCGATAAGTCGCCACATTCAAGATGCGCCTTGAATGTGGCCAAACCGGCTTCGATGAAAGGCGCGATTATATCGACCGCATCATGCGGCAACACATCGGCTGTCCATGTCACGTCGCAACCATTATCATGTCCGGTGATTTGCAACGAAGCATTATGATGCGTCCAAGGCCCACCCGACGCGGTCCAACACAACCGCATGGCCGCCGGGTCATTGCTTATTATCTGCTCCCTCAGCACGACGCCGCTTGAGAAAGTTACGGTCCTCACAGCCCCCGCATCTTCCAGCTTCGTATCGGTTACCATGCCAGGGGCAACGCGGACATGCAGTTCGCCGACATCGGTTACCGCATCCCACGCCAGTTGCGCCGGTGCGGCGATATGCACAGTTTTGCTGACAGTGCCCATATTTCCACTCATCACCCGCGCTCCACTTTGGCCGAATAGCAGCCATGCGTGGCTATTGCTGCAATGACCATGATAAACGGTGAAGTATATTGTTCGCGCTGTGGACCTGTAATTCGGTAAATCATATCCCGGCTCCTCCTTGTATGACCTCCTGAATAGCCGAGGAGCAAGCCACATGCGTCCCGAAACTTGCTTTCAAAGTTGAGCCCAAAAAAACGCGATAAGTGGACAAAGTGGACACTATATAAAGAAAAAAACAGGAAACCGCAGTTTCGCGTGGCTGGTTCATCGGACTGGGCGGCATGGGAAAGGCGCGAATTTATCAACATTGGTCCATTTTCGCAGCAAAGGGCTGTGTAGGACAGCGGCAATTGAGATCGACGCGAGGGGACTTTACCTCAATGCATCAAACTGCCTCAATCTAAAACGGAAACACTCTAAACAAGGCCAACGTCCGCTCGCGTGCCAGTTCTGCACTCGGCTCGTGATAATCCTTGCGCCGGTCGGAGTTAAACCCGTGGTTCGCGTCGTACACGAATATCTGCGCGGT
>JANONL010000369.1:0-2896 GCA_031420815.1 Sphingomonadales bacterium
AGAAAACAGATGCAATATATCGGTCAGCAGCAATTCCTGATGCTGTTGCTCGTGGTGAATACCGAGCTCTACCAATTGCAATGCTGCTTCGGGCAGATTGTTCCAGACATCGCCAATCGCTGCCTCGACGTGTGTTCGATAGTCTAAAATCTGTCCTAGTGAGGGCCGCGTGAGCAACCCACGATGCGCGCGCGTGTGGCGTGCGCCTTCTGCTTCATAATAACTGTTGAACAAATAGGCGAAGCTGTCGTCGAACGCACGGTATTGGGCGACATGGTCGCGTAATACGAAGCTTTCGAGAAACCAGGTAACATGGGCCAGATGCCATTTGGTCGGCGACGCGTCGTCCATTGATTGCACCGTCGCGTCGGCATCGGATAAAGGAGCCGCCAGCGCCGCCGTCAGCGCACGCGTTGCAAAGAACCGGTCGCGCAGATCCGCGCTCACCGCGATCCGCCCGGCACCCACAATATATCACCGCCCCGTCCGACATTGACCAAACGGCACAATACGAACAGATAGTCCGACAGCCGGTTCAGATATTTCAGCGCCTGCGGGTTGATACTGACCGCCTGCGACGCCGCGACCAAAGCGCGTTCGGCGCGGCGTGATATGGCGCGGGCAATGTGCATATGCCCGGCCGCAGCACTTCCGCCTGGCAGGATGAAGCTGGTCAGCGGTGGTAGCTGGTCGTTGGCCGAGTCAATCGCTCCTTCAAGCCAATCAACCTGTGCGGCAACGATCCGCAACTCCATTGGTGAAGGATCGAAACTCTCGCCCGGTGTGGCGATGTCGGCACCCAGATCGAAAAGATCGTTCTGGATCCGGCGCAAGCCAGCCACCAACGCTGCGTCGCCGTCACCGGCTTCAAGCGCCTGTATTGCTACACCGAGAGCGCTGTTGGCCTCATCGACTTCGCCAATCGCATTCAGCCTCGCGTCGGTTTTCGCCACGCGCGAGCCATCGACCAGACCGGTGGTTCCATCGTCGCCGGTGCGGGTGTAAATTTTGTTCAGCTTGACCATGAAATGCTTTTAGCCTGCTTTGAAAAACATGAGCAGCAGTACAATCAGCAATATCGTAATCGCCTGCCACTTGACCCGGGCGAACATCATCTTGTTCTGCACGTTCAGCGAGTTTGGAATACCGTTTTCGTCAACCTCGGCGGGCCGCAGATTGGCAAAGGCGTGAAGCCCGCGCACAAGTGCAAACACGACCGCTCCGGCGGCAGCAACGATCAACAATACAAGCAGGAATGTCATTGGGAAATGTCCTTATCACAGGGCCGATACCCTGCCCGGTCTATTTAAGCATCCGACGCCTGAATTCCAAGCGGTAGCTTACCCTGACGCAAAGTATCGATAAGAGCACTACCGTCTTTTCCTGCATTGCGGTGTTCTGCCAATGCTGGCGACAATTTGCTCTTCGCCAGTTTGTCCCCGCTGGCATCGAGCAATAAAGCGTGGTGCCAATAGGTCGGCTCTGGCAATTCGAGTAGCGACTGCAGCAACCGGTGAACAGCAGTGTACGCAAACAGATCCTGGCCACGCACGATATGCGTAATACCATCCGCCGCATCGTCGACCGTCGCAGCCAGATGATATGAGGCCGGCGCGTCCTTTCGCCACAGCACAACATCGCCGAACAGCATGGGGTCAGCGTGTTGCTCACCCGCTGCCAGATCGGTCCAGCGTAACGGCCCCGCCAGTTCGACTGCCTTCGCCATATCCAGCCGCCAGCTGTGCGGCACTTCGCTGGAAACGTCGCGCTGGCGACACGTGCCAGGATAATGCGGGCCGTCCGGACCATGCGGCACGGACAGCGATTTCAACGCTGTGGCAATTTCACCGCGCGAACAGCCACAACGGTAGAGCAGTCCCGTTGCCTTCAGCCGTTCGAGCGCGTCGTAATAACGCGAAACATGCGTTGACTGGTATTGCACCGGTCCATCCCACTTCAGCCCGAGCCATTCAAGGTCGGTCAATATGCCGCTGACATGCTTCGCCCTGCTCCGCGTTCCGTCGATATCCTCGATCCGCAAATGGAATACTCCGCCGTGCTGGCGCGCGAAATCATGTGCGCACATCGCCGAAAAAGCATGGCCCAAATGCAACTGCCCATTGGGACTCGGCGCAAATCGCGTCACCACCCTGCCCTGTTTCCCAAAATCCACAGTTGGAAAAGATACCATATTTAGTGCTCAAACCCTCTTGACGTCACAGTATGTGCAAATAGGTTGGCAAATGTCAAAATGCTGTAACGCCGATAGGCTTAATCAGGTTATGACAACAGGGGGAGAAGGTAGAAGCGATGCTACACACCGGAACTTTCGAAGCAGCGGGACGGGCGCGGCATCCGGAAAATTGTCCTGCGCTGGTACTAAATGCGGATTACACGCCGCTCAGCTATTATCCGCTGAGCCTATGGCCGTGGCAGACCGCGATAAAGGCGGTGTTTCTCGACAAGGTTGATATCGTCTCCAGCTATGACCGCCATGTGCATAGCCCCAGCATCGATATGCAAATCCCCTCGGTCATTGCGCTGCGCCAATATGTGAAGCCGTCGGAATATCCCGCCTTCACCCGGTTCAACCTGTTCCTGCGCGACAAATTCGAATGCCAATATTGCGGTTCGGGGCACAACCTGACTTTCGACCATATCGTCCCGCGCCGTCTGGGTGGCCGGACCAGCTGGGAAAATGTCACCACTGCCTGCCTGCCGTGCAACCTGAAAAAAGGTGGTCGCACGCCCAAACAAGCCCACATGCAACTCAACATGGCCGCCATCCGCCCGACCAACTGGCAATTGCAAGACAAAGGCCGCGCATTCCCGCCGAACCATCTGCACGAAACATGGCATGACTGGTTGTATTGGGATATTGAGCTGGAGGCTTAGA
>JANONL010000370.1:0-2565 GCA_031420815.1 Sphingomonadales bacterium
GGCGGACCATTTTTCAGATGAGCCTGTGCCGCGTCAGGTGTCAGCGGGTAGTTGTCGGTGGCACCGATAATGCGGCCGTTTTCGTCGAGATCGTGAGTGTTGCTGCCCAATATGCCGATTTCCGGGTGCGCAGCGAGATAGCTTATCTGTCTCGAGAACCGATCGGGCATGGCGATGTCATCGCCGTCCATCCGCGCCGTTAACGGTGCTTTTGCCGCCAATAGCATTTCGTTGAGGCTGGCGACCAATCCGCGATTTTCGCGCTCGATCAGCCTTATGCGCGCATCCGAAGCAGCCAGCGCCTTGAGCATATTGCTGCTCGCGTCGGTAGATCCATCGTTGACGATCAAAAATTCGAAATCGGTGAAGTTTTGCGCCAGGATCGACTGTACGGCCGGATAGAGATGCGCCGCGCCATTATAAACGCTCATGATCACAGAAAGGGCGGGCGCGGTTGCCATTCGCGCGTGATAACGGCTAATCGTCACAAATTAGTTTCCATCACAGGAATTTTATATGCGCATCGCGCTTTACCAGCCTGATATTGCCGGAAATGTCGGCGCCGTATTGCGCACAGCGGCGTGTTTCGGCGTGCCGTGCGATATTATCGAACCGTGCGGTTTCGCCTTTTCGGAACGCGCGCTGAAACGGGCGGGTATGGATTATGCGGCGCGGGCTGTGACAGCGCGTCATGCGGATTGGGATGCGTTTCTCGCGTCGGTCGGCGCCGCACGTGTGGTCTTGCTTTCCAGCAAGGCGTCAACATCCCTACCAACTTTCGCGTTTCAGCCCGACGACATCCTGCTCATGGGGTCGGAGAGCAGCGGCGTGCCAGCCGCCGTCCACGACCGCGCCGACGCGCGCGTGTATATTCCGATGGCCGCGGGATTTCGGTCCTTGAACATATCGGTGTCGGCTGGCATCGCGCTCGCCGAAGGTCTAAGGCAGACCAATCAATTTCCCGGAGTGCAACCGTGACCCTCACCCTCGATACCCGTCAACAGGCCGCGCGCGACTGGTTCGAGGCGTTGCGCGACCGCATTTGCACCGCGTTCGAGACAATCGAGCGCGACGCCGGATCGGACGCCGCGTTCGACTACATTGCGTGGGACCGCACCGACCATGACGGATCGCCGGGCGGCGGCGGGGTTCGCGGCGTGATGAAGGGCAAGGTATTCGAGAAAGTCGGCGTCAACGTCTCCACCGTCGGCGGCAGCTTCAACCCTGAATTCGCCCAAAGCATGTACGGGGCCGCCGAAGACCCGAGCTTTTTTGCGACGGGCATCAGCCTGGTCGCCCATATGGCCAACCCGCATGTGCCAGCGGTTCATATGAACACGCGGTATCTGATGACCACAAAGAGCTGGTTCGGCGGCGGTGCGGACCTTAATCCGCCGATCGCTTATGACGAGGACACTGCCGAGTTTCACGCCTGCCTGCGCGCCGCGTGCACACCTTATGGCCCCGACGTGTACGAACGCTACAAGGCATGGGCGGACGAATATTTCTGGATACCGCACCGGGGTGTGCACCGCGGCGTCGGCGGCATATTCTATGACCATCTCGAAAATAGCAGCGACGTGCTGTTCGAGCAGAATTTCGCCTTGACCCGCGATGTCTGTGAGGCGTTTCTTGACATCTTCCCCAAACTCGTGCGCCGCAGAATGGACCAACCATTCACGCCCGAAGAAAAGCAGGCGCAGCGTATCTGGCGCGGCCGTTATGCCGAGTTCAATCTGGTCTATGACCGCGGCACGACATTCGGCCTCAAAACCGGCGGAAATGTTGATGCGATTTTGATGAGCCTACCACCCGACGTCGCGTGGGACTAAGCGATGCCGTTCAGCCCGGTTGCCGACGGCGAGATTGCCGCCGTCGTTACGTCGCTGGAAATGACCAGCCGCCCTGCCCTGCGCGCTATGCCGGGGTCGGATTTGCGTCTGGAACGCTGGCTCACGCCTGCTCCACTTAAATATCGTGCCCTTTATCGCCGTGTCGGTGAGCCGTGGTTATGGTTTTCGCGGCTGGAGCTCGATGATGACGCGCTGTCGGCAATCATCAACGATGCGCGGGTGCGGATTTGGGCGGTGACAGACCGGCAAGGCATCGAGATCGGGATATTGGAGCTCGATTTCCGGGACGCAGGCCAATGCGAGATCGCCTTTTTCGGACTGGTGCCCGAACTGGCCGGCAAGGGCCACGGCAAATGGCTGATGGCGATGGCGTTGCAGGCCGGATGGGCCGAACCGGGGGTCACCCGGATGTGGGTCCACACCTGCACGCTCGACGCGCCGGGTGCGCTGGGTTTCTACATCAAATCTGGCTTCACGCCGTACCAGCGGCAGATCGAAACCTTCGCCGATCCGCGCGTGACAGGCCTCAGCCCGCGCAATGCCGCGCCGCAAATTCCGATTATCGAAATTGCGGGCAGCGTCTCAGTTTGAATGTCTGGAATGTTGGGGGGTGCGGACAGTCGGGTTTCGAGATAGATGGAAAGCGGGAAGCTGCCATTGCCGGGAAAACTTGAAAACGGAAGCTTCAGGGGTCCGTGGGTCATGCGACTAG
>JANONL010000371.1:0-2343 GCA_031420815.1 Sphingomonadales bacterium
CGCGGCACGAGAATGAGATTTCGGAAACGACCGATGTGGCAAGCAAGCCGGGGTTTGCGGACCGCAAGGCGACCAAGACCATCGATGGCCAGCAAGTGACCGGCTGGTTCACCGAGGATTTTACGCTGGCGGAACTTAAAACGCTGCGCACCAAGGAGCGGCTGCCGCAATTGCGCAAAGCGAATATGGCCTATGACGGGCAGTTTGAGGTGCCGACATTCGATGAGATATTGGAACTGGCCAAGGAGCAAGGTGCTAAGACCGGGCGGCCAATCGGCATTTATCCAGAAACCAAGCACCCAAGCTATTTCGCTTCCATCGGCCTGCCGCATGAAGCGCCGCTGCTGGCGCTGCTGGAAAAGTACGGCCACACCGAAAAGACCGCGCCGGTTTTCATTCAATCATTCGACGTCGGCAATTTGCAGGTGCTGCGCGGCAAGACCAGATTGCGGCTCATCCAGCTGATGGACGAAAAGGGCAGTCCCGCCGACCGCCCCGATCTAACCTACCCTAATATGGCAACGCCGGGCGGCCTAAAAGCCATTGCTGCATACGCAAACGGCATCGGCCCCAACAAATCTTTGGTCATCCCGCGCAATATGCTCGGCGTGTTGGGCGAGCCGACCAGCCTCGTTGCTGACGCGCATGCGGCAGGCCTCGCCGTCCATCCGTGGACCTTTCGCCGCGAAAATTACTTCCTGCCGCTGGGACAGAAATCGGGCGTGAACCCGCGTGGCATTGGCGATCTTGAAAGCGAGATACGAGCTTTTCTTAAAGCTGGTGTAGACGGCGTATTCAGTGACAATCCAGCGCAAGCGGTGGCGGCGCGCAACAAGCCTTAATTCACGCCATAACGCCTTAAAGTAACCGCCAGTACCGCAACCGCCACCGTCAGCAGTCCCGCCGACAAGATGAAGGGCGCGCCAGGGAAGTATAACCCGGAAGTGTCGGCAAACGCGCCGAAGACGCTGGTCATTACCGGCGGGCCAATGACAGCGGTCATACTGATCGTGCTAGCAATCGCGCCTTGCAGTTCGCCCTGCGCATCTTCGGCAACGCGCGTTGTCATCAAGGCCTGCATCGCCGGAAATGTGAGGCCGGTCACGCAGCCGAACAATATCCCGATCACCATATCGCTCGTGGAACCAGCGAAGGCTAAAATGAAATAGCTCGGAATGCCGAACATCAGGCTCCACCGAGCGGTGTTGACCGCACCGAAACGGGCAATGGCTTTGCCCACCAGCACGCCTTGACTGATCACCAGCAATGCCCCGAACAACGCCACGGTCCAGCCAATCGTCATCGGACCCCAACCGAATTTCAGCGTGCCGTAAAAACCCCAGATTGAGCCTTGCGCCTGTGCGCTCAGTTGCATGAAAAAGATCGTTATCAAACAGCCCATCACCAGCGGCGCTTGTGCCATTTGTATCAGGCTACCCAGCGGGTTGGCGCGCGCCAGAGAAAACGTCCGGCGCTTTTCGGGCGGCAATGTCTCGCGCAGGATGAAATAGCCAACCGCTGCGCCACTTAGTGCGAATACCGACGCGAACACAAATGGCCACCGGTCATTATAGGTGCCGAGTAGGCCACCAATGGCAGGCCCAAGTACGAAACCGGCGGCACCCGCGCCGCCCATGATACCGAATATCTTGCCGCGATTTTCCGGCTCTATTGTGTCGGCGATGCAGCTATTGGCCGCCGCCCAGGTCGCGCCCATGATCCCGGAAATCAGCCGACCAACAAACAGCCAGAACAAGGTCGGCGCCCATGCCATCAACGCATAATCAACGCCCAGCGCCGCTAACGTTATCAGCAGCACCGGACGCCGACCGAACCGGTCGCTTAGGCCGCCGATAACCGGAGCGAACAAAAACTGCATCACAGCATAAGCGAACAGCAGCAGTCCGCCGATTTCAGCGGCGCGGTCAACGCTGACATCGGATATGCCCATGATCAGCGACGGCATCACCGGCATGATCAGCCCCATACCCGCCATGTCGATAAACACGATCAAGGCGATCAAGCCGAGCGCCGGTTTTTTCTGAACTTCGTTCATGATTTCCCCCCGTCGCTTTAGTAAGCAAGCGAGGGGTTTGCGTCAAATATGCGATGTTGCGGATTGCAGTGAACATCAAGTCAAACAAAAACTGCCGTGGTCTGCTTCTTGCTTTCGTAAATGCGCTTTAGCCGCTAAGCCAGCGACCCATGTCCACACGCCCGCAAACGCTCACCTTCGACAAATCCACCAGCCGCGCGAATCCGACGCCGTCGCCGATGAAGCGACTTACCGTGCCGCGGATTCGGCAGCGTAAGGGCGGTGAACCGCTCGTTATGCTGACCGCC
>JANONL010000372.1:0-1709 GCA_031420815.1 Sphingomonadales bacterium
TCGGCGCATCTGGGCAGCGCATTCAGCCTTGAGCCGGTGCTGTGGCAATCCGCCTATATGCGCGCGCACAACCGCGATGATGCTATACCCAATCTTTACTTTGTCGGCGCGGGGACACATCCGGGGGCGGGAATTCCGGGCGTGGTGGGTAGCGCTAAAGCCACGGCGGCATTGATGCTGGAGGATATTCAATGATCGGCAACAAGCGCCAACTCGCGATTGGAATTGTGCGTTTTTCAAGCGTCGCATTGCTGGCATCTCTATTTGTTCAGTGGTTTGCGAAAGCCGATTTCCGGGGACTGCCTTTCCTTTTCTTCGGTATTGCAATCTTAGTCGCAGGCGCACTGCTAATTGCTGAGCGCCTTACTCAATGAAAAGACTTGCCGTTTATTGCGGTTCAGCAACGCCTGAAAATCCGGTCTATATTGAAGCCGCGCGCGCAGTCGGCAAGGCATTGGCCGAGCGCGGCATCGGCGTGGTTTACGGCGGCGGCAGGCTCGGCCTAATGGGAGCAGTGGCGAATGCAGCGCTGGAAGCAGGCGGCGAGGTTATCGGCATTATCCCCGAGGCACTGGTCGGTGCCGAAGTCGCGCATCGCGGCTGCACCGAACTGCATGTCGTTTCGGGCATGCATGAGCGCAAGGCACGTTTTACCGATCTGTCGGATGGTTTCATTACTATCCCCGGCGGCGTGGGCACGATGGACGAATTGTGGGAGGCGATCAGCTGGTCGCAGCTTGGCTATCATGCCAAGCCAGTGGGCGTGCTGAATGTTGCGGGTTTTTACGACCAGCTGATCGCGTTCAACCAGAATATGGTCGACGTCGGCTTCATCCGCCCTCAACATTCCGGCATCATGATTGTCGATGATACGCTTGACGGGTTGCTCGACAAGATGGCGGCCTATGTCCCGCACCAAAACATTTTCCAGATGAAGGCGGATGATTTGTGAGTGATCGCGCGGCGCTTGTTGCTTTCGCGCAAGAGAGCATCGCGCGCGGGTCCAAATCGTTTCGCTTCGCCAGCCGTCTATTCGACCGCACGACGCGCGAGCGGGTTTGGTTGCTCTACGCCTGGTGCCGCAAATGCGATGATATGGCCGACGGGCAAGATCATGGCGGCGCGATGGAGGCGGTGGCCGATCCGATGGCGCGACTGGCGGTCATTCGCGAATTGACGGCGAAGGCGCTGGTGAGCAAACCGACCGGCGAACCGGCGTTCGATTGCCTTGGTGTGGTCGCGCGCGAATGTGGGCTAACGCAGAAAATGGCGGATGATGTCATCGAAGGCTTCGCGCTAGACGCCGCCGACTGGCACCCACGCCGCGAGAGCGACCTCTATCGTTATTGCTATCATGTTGCGGGCGCCGTCGGCGTGATGATGGCGGTGGTCATGGGGGTTTCTCCGCAAGACGATGCGACACTCGACCGCGCTTGCGACCTGGGCCTCGCGTTCCAACTCGCCAACATTGCGCGCGATATCGAGGAGGATGACGCCGCCGGACGCTGCTATTTGCCCGATGATTGGCTGGCGACACTCGACATTGGCCCCGGTGAACATATGCGGCCGCATAACCGCAAAAAACTGGCGCTCATGGGCCGCTGGCTAGCCGATGAGGCCGAGCAATATGAGGCGTCAGCCCGCGTCGGTGCGACGGCGCTCCCGCTCCGCGCGCGCTGGGCGGTGCTTTCGGCGGCGGGGATTTATGG
>JANONL010000373.1:0-6920 GCA_031420815.1 Sphingomonadales bacterium
CTGCTGACAGGCCCCACCCCAACCCCTCCCCTGAAGAGGAGGGGCTTAAGGAATTCGCCCTGCCCGCATTCGTAATCAAAACCCGCGCCCCGCGATCGGCCATGATATGCGCAACCTGCGCCGCCTTCAGCAGCGGATTGACCGGCACATGCACCAGCCCGGCGCGTACCGCCGCCAGCGGCATCAGGCACGCAATCTCGCCCTTGCCAAGCCACGTCGCAACGCGGTCACCGGGGGTGCAATCTTGCGCCGCCAACCATCCGGCCAACCTGGAGATACGGAGATTTAACTCCTCGTAGCTATACACGCGGTCACGAATGATGAGCGCAGGCGCTTTCGCTTCCCCGAACAAGGGAAGATGGTCGAGCGGAAATACTGGCAAATCGGTCGGCATTAGGGCATATCTTCAAGGAATTAGGTACATGTCAGGGGTAACATATTTGCCGGTAAAAGGTGAATATCACGATAATTTCCTTACCGCGCAAGCAGCAGCACGCGGGCGGCTGGACCGTGACGTGCAAAAATCCCTGTTCGACCGGCTCGATTGGCTCGATGCGCTGCACCGTATGGCGCTGCGTAACAAAGCGCCGTTGTTGCTGCGTGCGCATGACGGCGATGCCGATGTCTGGTTGCCGTTGATGCAGCTGACGGGCGGGCAATACGGTGCGCTGGCCAACTGGTATAATTTTACGTGGCGGCCGATTTTTGGCGGGGCCTATGACGAGGTGACGCGGCTGGCGTTGTTGCGTCAGCTCGCCGCGACTGCACGCGACCATAGCCGCCGTCTGACGCTGTCGCCTTTGCCCGACGAGGATCACGCCGCGAGCGAACTGGCCACCGCCTTTGAACAGGCAGGATGGGTGGTCGAACGGACCGAATGTGACGAAAACCATTATCTTTGTTTGAATGGCCGATCCTTCGACCAATATTGGGAAACCCGGCCCGGCCAGTTGAAGAACACCGTCAAGCGCAAGGGCAAGAAGGGCATCGTATCGACACGGATTGAAACTGCTTTTTCGCAAAGCAGCTGGCGCGATTATGAAAAGGTTTATGCGCGCAGCTGGAAACCGCATGAAGGCAGCCCCGATTTCCTGCGTCTGATTGCCGAGCAGGAATCGGAAGCCGGAGCTTTGCGTATTGGCCTTGCCTATATTGAAGGCCAGCCGGTCGCGGCGCAATATTGGACGGTGGAGAACGGCGCTGCTTTGATCCACAAGCTCGCGCATGACGATCGGCATTTGTCATCGTCGCCCGGCACGTTGCTGTCCGCTGCCCTGTTCCAGCACGTCATTGATATCGACAAGGTCGACGAAATCGACTTCGGCACTGGCAGCGACGGGTATAAGCGCGAATGGATGGAAGATATCCGTCCGCGTTACCGGCTGGATATGTTTTGGCCGAACCATGTCGCCAATTGGCCCTTGATTGCTCGGCACCATTTGCGCCAGATACGCCGCAAAGCCGCGTGATTAGTATCCCACCTTCCATTCGTGCCGAGCCCAGTCGAGACACCCATCCGTCTTGCACGCCCTCACGGCATCTCGACTGCGCTCGATGCGAACGGATATTTTTATGAAAGCAACCCATGTCCGATAAAGTCGAAGCCGTCATCCGTTCGATCCTGTCCGATATGCTTGGGCTGTCACCGCTTCAGGTTGCGCAGATGGAAGCCGGGACCGAACTTTTCGGGGCGATCCCGGAGCTTGATTCGATGGCGGTCGCTGGGCTTTTGACCGAAATGGAAGACCGGCTGGACATCATCATCGACGATGACGACGTCGACGGCGAGCTGTTCGAAACATTCGGCAATCTGGTCGCCTTTGCCAAGGCCAAGGTTGACGGGTGAGCCAATCGCTCCAGCCCTTTTCCTATAATTTCGACGGGCGTGATGAATATTGCCCCGGCATTAATCCGGACGGCGTATCGCGGCGGATATTGATAATCGCGCCTTTGTTCGACGAAATGAACCGGACGAGGCGCTTGCTCGTTGGTGCCATGCGGGCGCTCGGGGAGCGCGGCATTGCAAGCTTTTTGCCCGACCTGCCGGGGACGAACGAAAGCACGGCCACACTGGCCAATCAGGATATCGCGCGGTGGCGTGATGCCGTTTCAGCGGCGGCAGCGCAGCTTAAGGCCTCTCATATCGCCTCGGCGCGCGGCGGTGCGTTGATCGATGGCGCGATGCCCGACGCCCCGCATTGGCGGCTGGTCCCGGCAAAGGGCGCGGGTTTGCTGAAGACCATGCTGCGGACGCGGGTGGCGGGCGACAGGGAGGCTGGCATCGTCACCGCCAGCGAAGCGTTGATCGCCGAAGCAGCGCAGCAACCGATATTGCTCGGTGGCAATTTGCTTTCGCCGACGATGGTGACGCAACTCAATGACGCCGAACCCGCCGAACTGATGCAGTTGCGCAGCGTTTCGATTGGTGCGGATGCCGACATGATAGCCGGGTCCGCATTATGGCTGCGCGCCGAACCACAGGACGACCCGGATATGGCATTGGCGATGGCCGCTGACCTTGACCGCTGGAGCGCATCATGCGGCGGATAATATCCTTCGATTGCGGCGGTGACCGGCTGGTCGGGACGCTTGACGTTGCCGAGGGCACGACCGGCTTGCTGATCGTCAGCGGCGGCAATGAAATCCGCAGCGGCGCGCACGCCGGACAGGCAGCACTGGCCGCGCATTTCGCTGCGCGGGGCCATCCGGTGTTCCGCTATGACCGGCGCGGCATCGGGGAAAGCGAGGGCACAAATGGCGGCTTCCTGTCGAGCGCCGCCGATATCGCCGCTGCCGTCGTCACATTTCGCGCCGAAGCGCCGCAGATGGAGCGACTGGTCGCGTTCGGAAATTGCGACTCGGCAACAGCACTGGCGCTTTTCCACGGGGGCATCGCAATCAATGCTTTGGTGCTGGCCAATCCGTGGGTTATCGAGGCGGCTGGCGGCGAGGGGCCAACTGTGCCGACCGCTTCCGCAATCCGCGCGCGCTATCTCGCCCGCCTGAAAAACCCGCGTAGCTTGCTTGACCTGTTCACCGGCAAGATTGATCTGAAGAAACTGGCCGGCGGGCTGGCGAAAGCGGCGCAGCGTGAGGCCCCTACAGCCCTTGCCGCGCAGCTGGCGGGAGCATTGGCCACGACCGCCCTGCCCGTCGACATTCTCGTTGCCCGGCGCGACACCACCGCGCTCGCGTTCATGGGCGCATATGATAGCGCGCTGTTCGATGCCGTCCGGACGCGGAATAACATCGCGCTGTCAACAACCGATAGCGCTTCGCATAGCTTTGCCGATGCCCAATCAAACGCCTGGCTCACCGCGTCTTTAATAGCGAATTTGGCCTAAATATCTGCATAAATCTTAACTGCAAACGCCAGCATTGTTAACCAATAGCCGAAACCGGATGTCCGCAATGTTCGGCGCATACACTACGGATGGCATTGTTCCAGATCCACCGTGGCCTCAAAGGCATATCGCCAGAGAGAACGCCGACGCTTCGCGGCGTGGCAACCGTTATATTGGGCTTGGCCGCGATTCCGGGCGGCGCTTTCGCACAGACAGCTGATACGCCATTGCCCGGTGGTGGACCGCAGAACTGCGAACCGCATTCGACCGAACGAGCGATACAGATGGCAATGGTGTCCCCTGCCAAACTGGAGCCCGGCGCCGGACCGGTGGGTGGCAGCAAAGCAGCTGCTATTTTGGGCGGCGCACCAAGCAAGCTCGAACAGATGCGGGTGGCGCAGGCGAGCGGCGAAATGCAGACTTTGGCCATGGAACCGGCGTCGGCACCGGTTAGCAATGCGCCCGTAAATTGCGCCGCGAACATTGCTGCTGCACCCCCCGTATTCGCGACTCCACCTGCCATTTTTGTGCCTGAAAATGCCATTTTGGGTACGTTATCGCTGTCGGTCAAACACACGCCATTTGATCGCGACTGGGCAGCGGTCAGCGCCAAGCAGAACACGCGTAAAATGCAGCGCGCTTTGGCCGCAACTGGTGCGCGAAAATCCGGCGACCAGGCTGCGCAGATCGAAGCGGTCAACCGCTGGGTAAATCGCAAGATCAGCTACGGCGAAGACCGCGAGGTTTATGGCCGTGCCGACTATTGGGCGCCCGCTGGCGAAACATTGCGACGCGGCGTCGGCGATTGCGAGGATTTTGCTATTGCCAAGCTCGAGCTGCTCGCCGCGCTGGGTGTTAGCCGCAACAAAATGCGGCTCGTGGTCGCGCGTGATCTGGTACGCAATGCCGATCATGCAGTGCTGATCGTTACGCTTACTGACGGCTCGGTGATGCTCGATAACATGACCGACCGCTTGCTCGATGCGCGGATGCCCAATGATTACCGCCCTATAATGTCGTTCAGCAGCAACGCCAAATGGGTGCATGGCTATGCCGTGCAACCGGCAGTACCAGCGCGAATGGCAGCGGCGACAATTACCCCTGCAACTGCGACGACCGATGACGTAGTGATGACGGTTACACAGGAACCGCAAATGCCCGCCGTCGCAATTGCTTTGCTTAGCGCTCCGTTAGCGCTTCCGATCTCGCTTTAAGCACGGGTTTTAGCAGATAGCTGAGGACGCTTTTGCGGCCTGTCATGATTTCGACATCACATATCATTCCCGGTGTGATCGGCAATCGCTTGCCGCCTTTCACCAAAAATGCCCGGTCGGTTTCAACGATCACGGTAAAATAGGCCTGACGTTCGACCTCGTCATAGATGCTGTCGGCCGATACCTGCGCCACCCGCCCGCTAAGGCCGCCATATATCGAAAAATCATAGGCAGTAACCTTCACATTGGCGCGGTCGCCGACTTTGATAAATGCGATATCGCCCGGCGCCACGCGCGCTTCGATCAGCAGCTTGTCGCCCATCGGTACAATTTGCATGATCTTTTCACCGGCATTCAGGAACCCGCCGACGGTGGTAACCTGAACATCGTTGACTACACCATTGACCGGAGAACGAATTTCGGCGCGGTTAAGACGACCTTGCGCACCGCGTATCGTTTGCTCGTTGACCGCAATCTTAGTGTTGATCTGACTGCGTTCGTTGAGCGCATCTTGCCGGTACTGAAACTGCGATTCAGACACCTGCGCCTGCGCTTCGCGAATAGAGGCTGCGGCGCGCGACGCCCCCTGGCGGGCGGCATCGAGCCTGCCCCGAATGTCTACCAACTCGCGCTGGGCGGTTAGCAATTCAGTCTGCGGAACTATGGATTTTTCGGCCAGCGGGCGCAGCATATTTACCTGCTCCTGGGCCAGTTTCATGCTCGATTCAAGCGAACCTATCGTCGCCTCTGCTTCTGACAAATCGCGCCGCCGTTGCTCGACGCCTGCGCTCAAGGCGCTAACCCGGCTGCGCTGAGCCGACTGCCGCGCCTGTTGCAGGCGCAACTCGTCGTTGCAGCTTTCACCGATACATCCGCCAGCGCCGCCGGCCTCCCGGTTCAAACGCGCCGAACTTGCCGCCAGCCGCTCGGTCTCGGTTTGCAATTGGCCCAGTTCGGATGATGAGCTGGTATCGTCCAGACGCACCAGCAATTGCCCCTTACGCACCGACTGCCCCGACCGGACGAGAATGTTGGAAATTGTCGACGGTTCGGCGGCCTGAATCAACTGCACTTTGGACGACGGGATAACCCGGCCCTGCCCGCGCGTCACTTCATCGACTTGGGCAAGGCTTGCCCACAGAATGAATAACGACAGGCCTAGTGCGCTGAAAAAGATAATCCGTTCGCTGGCATTCAACCGTCCGAACCACTGTTTCACTTTCATTGGGCGGCCTCCAGAGCCGGTATTCTCACGGTGCCTGGTCCGGTGGGCGAAGCAGCAAGGGTTTCGTTAGCCATCGGCATCGTCAGCCGCCACGTTTTTTGTGTATCGATCCTGCCGCCGACATCGCTTGCGGTCCGGCGATCAGTGACGTCTTGCACGATTGCTGGGGTTTGGGTCAGCATATCTTCGGCGATTCCATCCTCGTTTACGGCGTTGATGTTGGCAAGGCTGGAAACCATCGGAATAAATTCCCCGCCGCGATATGCACCGTTGAAGGCAACGCGCCTGCCCCAGTTACCCGGCCAGCGATAAAAGATATGCGCGCCCATTTGCGTGATCTTATGCAGCTTGGGTGCCCAATATGGCGAGACATAATTGGCATGATAATGTGTTGCCATCCCGACCGATGACGCGACCGTGCCAGTCAACACGTCCTCCGCAACGCGGCGCGCCTCTGCCCATGCCCGCGGATTGGGTGCGCGCAGCAGGGAGCCGTCGCAGGCAAAGCTGAACTGGCATCCGGGGCGTTGGCTGCCCTGATAAATTACCCCGCATACAGATTTGGGAAATGCGGGGTGGCGCATACGGTTAAGGATGACCTGCGCCACAGCGTAGCGACCCGGTACACCTTCAAACCCGGCCTCATAATACACCGCCTGTGTCATGCAGCGCAGCGCTTTCTCGCTGTTTGTCATGCCGGTATCGGTGATGTAAAATGGCTTGGCTGCTTCGACCGGGCCATCGGCGAACGGGATAGCGGCGTTCAGCGCCTCGGCCTGCTCGCCTTCGACGGTCACCTGAGCCAGTTCGCCTTGGGTTGCCTCGATCAACGCTATCTGTTCTCTCGTACGGATCGGCGCGGTCGCGGCTGCCTTTGGTTTCGATGTCAGACGGTTGTAAATCGCTTCCACGTCAACTTTTGGCAGGATAATGGCGAGCAATATGCTGATGCCGATGAGCGTTGCCAGCACCGCCATGAGGTTGCTTTTACGGCGTGGCTCGACAACGAGAACCTCTGCATCGAGCGCTATGGCATCCTGCCGATTGGGATAATCGTGGATCACGCCGCAACCCCTTTGTCGAGCGCTTGCGCCATGATCTGTTCGCGTGGACCATCGGCAACGATGCGACCCCGGT
>JANONL010000374.1:0-9541 GCA_031420815.1 Sphingomonadales bacterium
CGCCAAGGTCGACGCTGCCGCAGAGCATGATAAAAAAATCGCTGCTGCGCCTGAGGTCAAGTGGAAGGGTGGTCCGGAAACCAGCGCATCGGATGGCTGGAGCTTCAAACCACGCGGGCGCTTGCAGGTCGATTCAGGAACGGTGAATGTGGATGGAACGGTCGCGGGCAACAGTCTGGGGACTGCAACCGAATTCCGCCGTGCTTATCTGGGCTTGGAAGGTAGCGTTCCGGGCGGTTTCGGTTACCGGGTAGAGGCGGATTTTGCCAACAGCAATGTCGACCTCACCGACGTTTGGCTGACCTACAAAACGGGTAAGGCAACTATTACGCTAGGCCAGCAAAAAGCGTTTTGGGGTCTTGAGGAAATGACCAGCGACCTGTTCACCAGCTTTCAGGAACGTGCCGCGTTTAACAGCGCGTTCGGCTTTGAACGCCGCGTTGGTCTGTCGGTTGCCTATGCTGGCAAGGATGTTTTGTTGCAGGGCGGGGTATTCAGCGACAACGCGGCTGACTTGAATAGCGATTCAAATAACAGCCGCAGCTTCGATGGCCGCGTCGTGTTCAGCCCTAAACTGGGGTCAACGCAGTTACATCTTGGTGGCTCGGCGCACTTCCGGGAACTCAACGACCTGACCAACAGCGTGCGCTATCGCGCGCGCCCGTTTGTGCACACCACCGATACCCGGCTGGTTGATACCCGTGCTTTTACAGCGACCGGCGAACGTAGCTACGGGTTAGAAGCGGCTATCAACAGAGGTCGCTTTCATGCGACGCTTGAAGGGCATCAGTTGACTGCAAAACGGCCCGGTCTGGCCGATCCGACTTTCAGAGGCGGTTATGCCGAGCTAGGTTATTTCCTGACTGGCGACACGTTGGGTTATAAGAGTGGTACCTTCGACCGGATCAAACCGGCAAAGCCGCTGAACAAGGGCGGTTTGGGCGCATTCCAGGTCAACGCCCGCTATGACTATCTCGACCTGATAGATGCAGGTATCATCGGCGGCAATCAATCGACTTATGCCCTGTCGCTCATTTGGGTGCCGGTCGAATATGTCCGCTTCATCGCCAATTACGGGCATTTGGAGCTGCGCGATGCGGCGGTGCTGGCAAGCGGCGTTGATGACTACAACGCCGACAGCTTTGGTCTGCGCGCGCAAATCGACTTTTAAACCGCGTCTTGATCGAGTGAGTAGCCGGCCGAGCGCACCGTCCGGATGATGTCGCTGCCAAAGTCTTCATTGAGGGCTTTGCGCAGGCGGCGGATGTGGACATCAACCGTGCGGATTTCGATATCGCTGTCATGTCCCCATACGCTATCGAGCAAGCGTTCACGCGAAAAAACATGCCCTGGATATTCGAGGAAATGTTTGAGCAGCCGGTATTCGGTCGGTCCTAATGGCACCTGTTTGCCACCACGCTTCACTTTGTGTGCCACGGTGTCCATTTCGACATCGCCGAAGCGTAACGCCTCGCCCGCCAGCGCCGGGCGAACCCGGCGCAACACAGCTTTGGCGCGCGCAACCAGTTCGCGGGGGCTAAATGGCTTGGTCACATAATCGTCGGCACCGATTTCCAGTCCGCGAATGCGGTCATCCTCTTCGCCGCGCGCGGTCAGCATGATTATCGGGACATTGGCGGTCGTGTCTGATTTGCGCAACTGACGGCATACTTCGATACCCGACAGATTTTCGAGCATCCAGTCGAGCAACACGAGATCCGGTGTCCGCTCCCGCGCCATGATCAACGCTTCTTCACCGTCGCCGGTGTGACGAACCTCAAATTCTTCGCGTTCGAAATGCCAGCGCACCAGTTCAGCAAGCGCGCTGTCGTCTTCTACCAGCAGCAATTGAGCCTTGGGCATTTGGAAATCTCCGACTTAAGCGTCCGGCAAGTTTTCGCCGGTTTCGGTGAAATAAATCATTTCGGCGACAGTAGTGCTATGGTCACCGATGCGTTCCAGATTCTTGGAAATGAACAGCAAATGCGCGATCTCGGTCGCCGAAGTCGGGTTCTTGGCAACGAAGGCGACAAAGTCGACAAATAGATCTTTGTAAAGCTGGTCGACATCATCGTCGCGTACGGTAACCGCTTTGGCCAAATCGACATCGCGTTTGGCATATGCATCCATTGCCATCCGGATCATTTCGACCGTAATCTCGCCCATCATGCGCAGCTGGTTGTTGCTTCCCAAAAACTTGCTGCTTTCGAGCAAGCCCACACGTTTCGCGACATTTTTTGCATAGTCGCCAATCCGCTCGATCACCGCCGACATTTTCAGCGCTGCAATCAACTCACGCAGGTCGTCGGCCATCGGTGCCCGGAGCGCTATCGTGCGAACTACCAGCTTTTCGACTTCGGTTTCCAGCCCGTCGATAATTTTATCTTCGGCGCGGGTGGATGCAGCCAATTCCTTGTCGTTCTCGGTCAGCGCCTTCATCGCATTGCTGACGGCGGTTTCGGCACGCGCCCCCATTTCGGCAATCATGCCGCGAATTTCGTCCATATCATCGTCGAAAGCCGTGACGGTGTGTCTGGTGCCTGTGCTCATATCTGGATTCCTTAGCCGTAACGGCCTGTGATATAGTCTTTGGTGCGGTCTTCACGGGGGTTGGTGAAGATGTCGGATGTAACGCCGAACTCGATCAGGTTGCCCAAGTGGAAGAACGCGGTGCGTTGCGACACGCGGGCCGCCTGCTGCATGTTGTGCGTCACGATAATGATAGCATATTTGCCGCGCAGGTCATGGATTAATTCCTCGATACGCGCGGTCGCGATCGGATCGAGCGCCGAGCACGGCTCATCCATCAGAATAACTTCGGGGTCGACGGCAATGGCGCGTGCGATGCACAGCCGCTGCTGCTGCCCGCCCGACAAGGCCGTGCCGCTGTCGGCGAGCCGGTCTTTGACTTCGCCCCATAGCCCGGCGCGGGTCAGCGAGCTTTCGACGATATGGTCGAGTTCGGCCTTACTGCTGGCCAGACCGTGGATACGCGGACCATAAGCGACGTTGTCAAAGATTGACTTTGGGAAAGGGTTGGGTTTCTGGAACACCATGCCGACGCGCGCGCGTAGCTGGACGACGTCCATCGACGACGCGTAAATATCCTGCCCGTCGAGGAAGATATTGCCCTCGACCCGGGCACCGACGATGGTGTCGTTCATCCGGTTTAGCGACCGCAAAAAGGTCGATTTACCGCAACCCGACGGGCCGATAAACGCGGTGACATTTTCCCGGTCGACATCGATCGATACGTTGTTGATCGCCTGCTTGTCGCCGTAAAAGACGTTCACATTGCGCGTCGATATCTTCGGATTTCCGGTGGTTTCAACCACAAATACGTCCTTTTCGTTCATGGGCTACCAACGCGTTTCAAAACGGTTGCGAAGGTAGATGGCAAGGGCATTCATCCCTAGCAAGAATATCAGCAGCACGATAATCGCCGCACTGGTTTTTTCGACAAAGCCCTGGTTGACCTCATCCGACCATAGATAGATTTGCACCGGTAGCGCCGTCGCGGCATCGGTAAATCCCTGCGGTGCCGAAGGAATGAAAGCACGCATACCGATCATCAGCAGTGGCGCGGTTTCGCCCAGCGCGCGGGCCATGCCGATAATCGTGCCGGTGAGGATGCCGGGGAGCGCGAGCGGCAGGACATGGTGGAACACGACCTGCACTGGCGATGCGCCAATACCCAAAGCTGCCTCACGGATCGACGGTGGTACTGATTTGACCGCGTTGCGCCCGGCGATGACGATGACCGGCATCGTCATCAGCGCCAGTGTCAGTCCGCCGACAAGTGCCGATGATCGCGGCATCCCGAACAGGCTGAGGAATACCGCAAGGCCCAAAAGCCCGAAGATGATCGAGGGCACCGCCGCGAGGTTGTTGATCGAAACTTCGATCATATCGGTCAGCCGGTTCTTAGCCGCATATTCTTCGAGATAGAGCGCCGCAAATACACCGGTAGGAAATGCCAACAGCAAGGTAATGGCCATCGTCATCAGCGACCCCTTGAATGCCGCCCAGATGCCAACGGCAGTTGGGTCGGTCGCATCGGCACCGGTCAGGAACGTCCAGTTAAAGCCAGTGCGCAGGGCGTCTTTGGAGGATAGTTCGGCCACGGTCTTTTCGACAGTTGCGTCCCCAGTACGTTTATAAGCTGTATCGATTTCGGATGCAACGGGAAGCCACAAGCGTTGCTTCGCCGTTACCAAATCAGGGTCGTCGAGCAGCATCTGCCGGACATTGGCCGCAGCGGCCGAAGTAAACAGCACACCACCCTCCGCGCCGTATTGTTGACTTGCCGCAAGTTCGACCACCCCGGGAATATCCATCGAGTTCAACGCCGAACCCGCGTTCGGCCCGGTAATCGATGCCGCGGTCGCGCCCGATGTCAGCGTTGGCAAATCAAGGTCAAGCGCGATCTCGGTGCGTTGGAACCCGCGCACGCCTTGGCCAAGCATAGTGAACAGCAGAAACGCAAGGAACAGCGTCGATAACGCCACTGCCGCAAAACCCATCGCCTTGAACCGGCGTTCGGCAGCATAGCGGCTGGCAATGCGTTTCTGCATTACCGCGCCATTCCAATCGGTCGGGGTAGGATCTACGGGTGCCTTATTCATATGCTTCCCGATATCTTTTGACGAAGCGCAGCGCGACGTAGTTCAGGAAGAAAGTAGTGATGAACAGCACCAGTCCGAGCGCGAACGCCGCCAGCGTGTGCGGGCTGCCAAAATCCTGATCGCCGGTCAAAAGTGCCACGATCTGCACCGTAACGGTGGTGATCGTGTCGAACGGATTGGCGGTCAGGTTGGCGGTATAGCCTGCGGCCATTACCACAATCATGGTTTCGCCGATTGCGCGGCTAACCGCGAGCAGCACGCCACCGACGACGCCGGGCAGGGCGGCGGGCAACAGCACGTTCTTGATGGTCTCGCTCTTGGTCGCGCCCATTGCTAGGCTGCCGTCGCGCATCGCGCCTGGAACAGCAGCTATGCTGTCATCGGACATCGACGACACCAACGGAATGATCATGATTCCCATCACCAGTCCCGCCGCCAGCGCATTGTCCGACGCAGCATTGCTGACACCCAGCATCACGGCAAAATCACGTACCGCTGGTGCAATGGTAAGTGCAGCAAAATAGCCATAGACCACCGTCGGCACGCCAGCCAAAATTTCGAGGATCGGCTTCATCCACTTACGCACCGTTGAAGAAGCATATTGGGTCAGGAAAATCGCACTCATAAGGCCCAGAGGAATGGCGACCAGCATCGCGATAATCGCGCCGATGAAGATTGTACCCCAGAACAGCGGTATTGCGCCGTAGCCATTGTCGACTCCGGCGGTAACGACATTCTTCGGGTTCCAACTTGTGCCGAACAGAAACTCGAACGGCGATACCATCGAGAAGAAGCGCCATGATTCAAATATCAGCGACGCGAAAATGCCGATGGTGGTGAGGATGGCGACGAGCGACGCAAGCAGGAGGCCGGCCATAACCAACCGCTCGACCTTGTTACGCGCGCGAAAATCGGGTTTCAGCCGGGTGAAAGCGAACGCACCACCTGCGAAAAGCAGCAGCAATGTCCCGGCAAGCCCAAGCCACTGATAATAACTCAGCGCATCCTTGTAGAGCGGCACCAGTGAGCCGCTTTGCGCCTGAAACGCAGTGTCTTGAAAGCCCTGCGCAATCGCACGCGCTTCGGACAGGATCGCGGCGCGGGCAAAGCCGTCCTGCGGCAGGTCACCAGCCACCGGCGCGGATAATACCATATCTGTCACGAGCGCTGGCGAAACCGATTGCCAGATGAACATGAAAATGACGGCAGGCACAACCGCACAGACCGCGACGAACCAGCCATGATAAGAGGGCAGGCTGTTGACCTGGCCACGCGGCCCGCCTTTAGCGGTACGGACGAAGGCTGCGGCACGGGCGCGACCGATGATCCAGCCAACGAGGCCGAGTCCAAGGACAAGGAAGAGCAGCGCCGTTCCAGTCATTTCTTTACTCTAGCCCCTGTGCCAAAACGTGAAATAATAGCAGCCCGCAAAAATCGGGCATGGATCAAATCAGATTCGATCCATGCCCATAGACGCGATGTATGTTGCAGTTTTATTTCAAATCTGCGCCGTCCATGACCGCCAGGCTGTTTGCCGCGTCATTTGCTTTTTTATAGTCGGTGTCGGTCGAGGCAATCATGCCCAATTTCGTCAGGTAACCGCCAACGGCGCCGCCCTTCAGGAACTCGGCGACAAACTCCTTGTTACCTGGAATTTTGTCGAGATGCGCTTTCTTCACATAGATGAACATCTTGCGCGCGCCGGGGTAACTGCCATCCGAAATGGTAGCGATGGTCGGGCTGACGCCGTCCATCGTGATGCCGTGTACCTTCGATGCATTTTCTTCCATGTAGCTATAACCGAAAATACCGACCATATCAGGGTTGGCATCAAGCTTTTGGACGATCAGATTGTCGTTCTCGCCCTGCTCCTTGAAAGCACCATCAGTGCGGATTTCATAGCAAACCGCCTCGAATTTATCTTTGTCTGTGTCTTTCAGAGCTTTGAGTGCGGCATCGGTTTTGCAGCCTGATTCCATAATAAGCTCATGGAATGAATCGCGCGTTCCCGAAGTGGTTGGCGGGCCAAAGACCGAAATCGGCAATTTTGGCAGCGAAGGGTTTACGTCGGACCACAATTTTGCGGTCTGCGGTTTGCCGAACGGCTTGGCGGCGAGTGCCTTGTAAACGTCAACGGTACTCAGCGCGAACTTCTGGCCCTTGTTAGACTGGGCAAGCGCCAGACCGTCAACGCCGACCTGTATTTCGACAATGTCCTTCACGCCGTTCTTCTGGCAGTTTTCGAACTCTTTCTTTTTCATCCGACGCGATGCGTTGGTGATGTCGGGCGTATCCGCGCCGACGCCTTTGCAGAACTGTTCCATGCCGCCGCCGGTGCCGGTCGATTCGAGTACCGGCGATTTGCGCGTCGGGTCGGCCTTGGCAAATGCTTCGGACGCAGCCTTGGCAAACGGAAAGACCGTCGACGATCCGACGATGCGGATTTCCTGACGCGAACCGCCTGCTGCACCGCCAGTGCTGGCTTGGTCATTACACGCCGAAAGCGCGAGGGCGCTGATGGCGACGAGCGAAATTTTCTTCATCATAAAATATGGTCCCCGATAATTGGTTTCGTCGCGGCACCAGCCGCGCTCATCGGGCCATTAGACTTATCAGATGGCTGATAAATGACTCTCTTGTGACAGTTATGTTACCATTTGTTCGGGTGTCACTGGCAACAACACCGATACATTGGTGCCATGCCCCACAACGCTGCGGATTTCCAGATGGCCACGGTGCCGGTCGACGATATGCTTGACCAGTGATAGCCCCAAGCCGGTGCCGCCAATTGACCTGCTACGCCCTGAATCGACGCGGTAAAAGCGTTCGGTCAGGCGTGGCAGATGTTCGGCGGGGATGCCCTCGCCATGATCGGCAACACCAAAAGCGAGCATCGCGCCAGACCGGGAAGGCTTTAGCGTCACCATTACCGGCGTACCGTCGCGGCCATATTTCATTGCATTAGTGACAATGTTGCTCGCCAGTTGCCGAAGCTGTCCGGCATCGCCCATCACCGGCTGCATATTGACGGTGATATCGAGCGTTATGTCGGCGCCGCGTTGTTTTTGGCTGCCACGCAACTGGTCGATGGTTTCGACCACGATCGCTGCGAAATCGACCGGATTTTGCGGGGGATCATATTTCTCAGACTCGATCCGCGACAGCGACATCAGGTCGCGGACCAGCGCCTGCATTCGGTCGGTTTCCTTTGCCATAATCCCCAAAAACCGCGCGCGGGTTTCGGGATCATCGCCGGCGGCAGGATCATCCAGCGTCTCGATAAAGCCCTTTACCGCCGCCAGCGGTGTCAGCAATTCATGGCTGGCGTTGGCGACAAAATCGACCCGCATTTTTTCCGCTGCCTGCGCGCCGCTGCGGTCGGCCAGATGCACCAGTTTCTGGCCCTGCCCGATGGACTGAATCCGCATATCCCACAATTGCGATTGCTGGCCGATGCCGCTCAGTCGGATCGGATGGCCGGTATGCTGGGCTTCGGGGTCCGATAGCCGCTCTATCGCACCGGCATGACGAAAAGCCACCCGGACGTTCTGGTCGACAATATTGTTGCCGAGCAATTGCCGCGCTGCTTGATTTGCAGCGGATACCCGAGCGTTGTCGACAATCAGTATCGCGTCGGTCGATGCATCGATGAAGGATTGCAGCTGCGGGTGGATAGTTATCGGTTCCGGCTCGGCTTTGTTGCCCGATGTTGCGTCGTCAACGTCCGCGCCGCTGGGGTCGTGGGGGTCGGCGGCAATGAACAACGCCACCAACATCGACACCATCACCACCATAATCCGCTCGATCATCCCCGGCATCTGCCCCGCAATCACCGCGCCGGTGAACGCGAGCGCCAAGGCAATCAATATCCGGGCCGACAACCAGCTGTTCATATTTTACAAACACCTCCTGCTGCCGATATACCCGCTGTTAGGCTTTGGCTGCGATATTGTCCCACATATAGACGCCGGGTACAGGCGCAAGCGCAATGGCTGGAAAAACCGGACCGATATGTTAGGCACTAATAATGGATGACAGCAACAAGTGCGATATTGCCGGGCTAGCCGGCCCTACAACCCGCCGGGCGTTGATGCTGGGTGTGGCGGCTGCTTCCGCTGTTGTCAGCGTTCGACCGGCTTTGGCGCAGGCCGCAGGCTCGGTTCTAAACTGCGAAATCCCGGTGCCAGGGCCGCACGGCGCGGGCATGAATATCGATGCTTATGGCAAGCTGGTCACGCCGGATACACCCGGCTCGTTTGCCGCAACTGGTCAAAAATATACTGGCGAGCAGGTAAAAGCAGCGCTTGGCGGCCGTAGTTTGCCAGGCACCAGCTATGACCAGAGCCAAGCTTATGTGAACTACATCCGTCGCCTGCAAAGCGGGCAGAGCGGGTTCACCTGCTATGCGTCGTTGCAGATGCCGCGTTGATTTTTACGCTAAATATTGAAATTTAACCGGCTTGGGTTAGGCCGTTATCATGGCGGGGCTCCCTAACACGCAATATCGTGCCGAACCGGCGGACCAACGACTGATACAGCCGTTGGACGCGATGACGCTCATCTATCAGCGCCGGTCGGGCATCACCCATATCGTTGCCGAACCCGTGCCGGAAATATTGGCGGCGATGGGTGGCGATGTCGTCGATGCTGCGTTGCTCGCCGCGCGGCTTGCAGCGAAATTCGATCTTGGTGATGCCAGCGACGCAAAGGGCGTGATTGCGGCACGGCTGGAGGAACTGGCCGATCTGGGGCTGGTCGAACGGATAAACCGCCATGCGGCATGAATTCCGCTTAACCGTTGGCCCAGCGGCGTTCCGCATCGGTTCGGATTGGGTGCAGCCGCTCGACGAGATGCGGCGGCTTTATGCAGGATATCCAACGCCAGACATTCCCGATTTCACCGTAAGGCTGGAGGC
>JANONL010000375.1:0-5189 GCA_031420815.1 Sphingomonadales bacterium
CCATCGTTCCGCCCTGGTTGGTCTCGGCAACCACCAGCTGCGCGCCGTGAACTTCGGCGGCGGCCGCGCCCGCGCTTGCCCAGCGTTCGGGGCTGCACGCGCTGACGCTGTGGTCGGCAAGGACATAGCCGGTACCGTCGGCGTCGATAGCGCAAGCAATAATGCCGCAAGTGCCGTCGCCCGAGGGTGGGTCGATGCCGATTATGGTTCGGGTATAGTGGACATGCTCCCGCCCTTTTCCGTTCGTGTCGAGCATCGTCGAGACACCCAGCGGCTGCTCGCCACCTCCCGGCATCTCGACTGTGCTCGATGCGAACGGAATTTGATATGATTCGCTGGAGGCGAACGGAATTCGGTTTCCGGCTCCGCTTTTCCCCGCCCGACACCGCTCGATCAGCTCGACACTCCACAACGCCCCCGCCGCATCGGGCAGCAGTTCGCCGTCGAGTTCCTGCCGCCCGAGCCGCGTTCCGGCATAAAGCTCCTCGACATTTTCCATGAAAGCCTTGGGCAGGTGCGGATTCTTGCGCATCTTGCCGCCGCTGATCACCGTGTGGTTTGCCGCCATGATCCGCGTCAAACTCGGTCCCGACCTCGGCGTCGTTGTCACCGCTACGCGCGGCTGCTCACCCAATCGCATTCCGAGCTGCAACATGTCCCACGTTGCCACCGGCTTTTCCCATTTCGCCAGTTCGTCGCACCAGGCGATATGATGCTCGGGACCACGCAGTGCCTCGGGTGAAGTGCCGGAAAATAACGTGGCTTCTGCACCATTACTGAAGCGCAGGAGCCGCCGGTGCGGCAGCCAATCCGAAATCCACGGCCGCGCAACAGCAAGCAGACCGCTTTTGCCCTCGACCATGATCCGTGCCGCCTCTTCAAGTGTGGCTGCGACCAGAGCGATGCGCAGATCGCCCTGCTGGCGCGCCTGAGCGGCGACCCATTCGGCCCCGGCGCGGGTCTTGCCATATCCCCTGCCCGCCATGATAACCCATGTCCGCCATTCGCCAGCGGGCGTACCCTGCCCGTCATGCCGCCAGCTTTGCCAGTCATGATTGACAGAATGCGTCGCCTGGCTCCCCAGCGTAGCGATTAGCGTGGCTATTTCATCCTCGCTCAATTCGCTGGTTAGCGAGAAGAAATTTTCTTCACTCGTCATCGCTGCGTGCCTTGCCGGTTTCTTCGCTGGTCTGTTCGCTGCTTGCTTTGCCGGTGTCTTCGCTGTCGCAACGGGCAGCAAGAATTGCGCGCACCTTGCGCTTGATATCTTCCTTCACGGCATCGAGCGGCAACGGCAGCGCGGTGTTACCGCGGCGGGCGGCAAAGCCCATCTTGACCGACGCATGATGGTTCTTGATAACCTTCAGTATTTCTTCGACCGTCAACGGCGGGATTGGACGCTCATTGTCCCAGGGCTTGCCTTCCAGAGTGGCGTTCGCTGCCTCAAGCAACGCCATTTCAAGCCTGACATAGCCATGATTAAGCGCGTCCTGCCAACGTTCGGCAAATGCGGGGCGTTGCTTGCGGTGCGCATACACCGTCGACGTGGTGAAATCGACCGCCTTGGCCGACGCTTTCACATTACAGCTCGCCGCAAGATGCGCAAAGAACCGGTCCTCGACCTCGTCCGTCCAGTAACGGTCGGTTGCTTCGATCGACTGGATAGCCCTGTTCTTGCCGCCGGTACGTATTGGCTTGCTGCCTTCGGACCGCAGTGTGTCGCCGGTTTCCACCTGTTTTGCCTGACTATTTTCGTGATGGCAGACATGCGAACCTGCCACCCGACCTGTCTGGCCGGGCGTCGATGTAATTTCCATATTCTGGAACTCCTTTGAACCGGCCCACCGTCTCAGCGGGCCTCATTGGTGTTCGCGTTATGTTCCGTTTGCGGCATAAAGTCAAGCACAATTTACCGATATGGTTATGTAGACATCCTTCACCGGCTTCGCGGACAATGAGAAGAGGCAAAACACGGGTCTTGCGATCCTGGCCCTTAAGTGCGGAACCATAAGCGATGCCGGGTGTTTGCTTGTGTGATGAGAAATATCCTCATTGAACCTCTCGCGACGCCCACACAGCAAGGAGATTTATCATGACCGAAGCAAGCTTGTATGAACGGCTCGGCGGCGCATTTGCCATCGCCGCGGTGGTCGATCATTTCAGCGATGCGGTGGTAAAAAATCCGATTGTCGGTCAGGAATCAGAAAATCCGGCGCTCAAGGAATGGCACACCAATAATTTGGGCAGGCTGCCGGGCTTGAAATTTATGCGTACCTTATGGGTCTGCAATGTGGCCGGCGGCCCTTTCGAATATACCGCGACAAAACCGGGTAGCACGCCTGTTGGTTTGGAAATTGCGCACCGCGACCTTAAGATATCTCCCGCGCAGTTCGATGAAGTTGCAGCCGAACTTGGACGAACGCTGGCCGTCTTCGAGGTTCCGGCGCAGGAGACAGGAGAGGTTCTGGCCGCGTTTGCCGCGCACAAAGGCGAGGTGACAGACGGATATTCGTCCTAGGGTCAGGACCTGTTAAATGCGCCTTCGAGGCGTCAAGTCAGCGGCCGCGCGTGGTGATGCGGATTAACAAGGAAATTTGCTGTGATGTTTCCTCCCTAAATCGCAGATTTGGGGAGGTGGCGTCCGCCGTAGTCCTGAGCTTGTCGAAGGGCGAAGGTGGATGACGGAGGGGCCGAGCGCGCAGCGCTCGCTTTGCTCACGGCCCCTCCGTCACGCTTCCGCTACGCTCCAGCGCGCCACCTCCCCAAATCTTTGATTTAGGGAGGATAAAGATCATGCCGCAGGACTATTCCGTTTGCGATGTGGGATTTTTTGCTGATAACAGTATTAAAAGGATAGCATTTGACCATATCCCCTCGCCAAATCACCCTCGCCGCTGCGTTCACCCTGCTGTCGATGGCAGCCATTCTCTTGCTGCTTTCCACATATGGCCCTGACTGGGCGGTCTATGCGCCTGCCACCTGCACCGCCACGCGCTGTTTTTGTGAGCTGCCGCGCATCGGATCGCTGATCGTGCAACCGGCCAACAGTTTTTCGAGCTACGGTTACGCCTTTGCCGGGTTCCTGATGATCGTCCTGTCGCAGGGCAAGAACTGGAACTCGGGTTTTCACAAACACGCCGCCAGCTGGTTCGGGGTTACCGCGATTTTCGTCGGGCTCGGCTCGGTGTTGCTGCACGCCACGCTGACGCTTTGGGGCCAGTTTTTCGATGTAATGGGCATGTATCTGGTTAGCGGGTTCATGTTGGTTAGCGCGGTGACGCGCTGGCGCAATCTGTCGGTGCGGCAGGCGGTTTCGCTGTATCTGGCCGTCGTTGGCGGGTTGCTGGTGGTGCTGTATCTGGTGCCGGAGGTCCGACGCTCGCTGTTTGCGGTCGTGCTGATCGCGGCGATTGCGCTCGAGCTGGTCTTTGCCAGACCGCGCCGTCCGGGTGCCAAAGTGGCTTATTATCTGCTTGGTATCGTCACCAAGGCGGTGGCGTTCAGCATCTGGAACCTCGACCAGCACGGTATTGTCTGCGCGCCGACCAGCCTGTTTCAGGGCCATGCGGTGTGGCATTTGCTAGGCGCTCTGTCGTTGTGGTTCACCTTTTCCTATTACCGCAGCGAGCGGGCGGGGTAAGATTCAAACAAAAAGTGACAGTCACTTTTTGGCGACCTTGCGCCAGCCAGCATCCAACCCCCGTTAAATAAACACCTCGTCATTCAGTCGGGGTCATCGCATCGCGGAAAACCTCAAACCCACCCCAACCAAAACTTTTTCCCGCGTAAACTAGTCATTTAGGACTTTTTGCTAATCCGCTTTGATTGGGCACCTTCAAAACAGGGGGTTGCTGTTGAGCGGAGCAAGCAATGGATAATTTGGCGCGACCCGAACTGGAGGCTGATTTCGGCAGCTCGTTCGTGCGCAATAGCCTGTCCGGCGGCAGTTTTCCGGTGGTTTCGCCGCTGATTGCGTTTCTCGGGGACCGCAGCGACCGGCCCGAATTGCGCGCGCCGATCAAAAACGCACGCGCCGCTCTGGTTGCCGATATCGCGCATTTCATCAACATTTCGCACGGTCGCCACCCCGGCGTTGTCGACCATGCCGCGCACAAGATCGTCGATGACGACGCGCGCAAATGGCTGGTGCAGGCAATCGACGGCTTTGCGGTCGAGCGCGGGTTTCTCAACGCACTGACCGTTGCCGCCGGTCCGATCCGCCGCCACATGGGCGAAGACAAGGTGACCGCGCTCATCACCGGACAGACCAGGAATTTTGCGATGCTGGCAACATCGGACCGCAAGGGATGTCCGGCAGGCGCGGCATTGGCCTTTGTTATCGACTGGCACCAGACGCGGCCGTTGCTTGACCGGGTGGCGCTGCATCTCGAGATGGAGCCGCCGAAAATTGCTCTGCCCGACGCCGATAGCTGCGGCGTGCTGGCGGGAAAACTGGCGCAAAGCGACGGTTACCGCCGGGCGATGGGTTTCGGTGCCGAACAACTGCTCGGCCAGCAGCGCGGCCTATGGCAACTGATCGCCGCCCGCCATGCGGAGACGATGGCGGGGTGATGGCGCGGGTTACCCCGCTTGCGTATTTTCCCACATAATCGGTTGCAAACGCGCGGGGTCGCACTTAACGAATTAACCGTTCGATTAAGAAACGGAGTTCCCATGCGCTTTGACGGTACCAAAAATTATGTCGCGACCGACGATCTGAAGGTTGCGGTAAACGCCGCGACGACGCTGCGGCGGCCGTTGCTGGTCAAGGGCGAACCCGGCACCGGCAAGACCGTGCTGGCGCAGGAGATTGCGACGGCTTTGGGCGCGCCGCTGATCGAGTGGAACATCAAATCGACCACCAAGGCGCATCAGGGCCTGTACGAATATGACGCGGTGGCGCGGTTGCGCGACAGCCAGCTCGGCGATGAGCGGGTGCATGACATTGCGAACTACATCAAAAAAGGCAAGCTGTGGGAGGCGTTTACGTCGCCGACGCTGCCGGTGCTGCTGATCGACGAGATCGACAAGGCCGATATCGAGTTTCCCAACGACCTGTTGCAGGAACTCGACCGCATGGAATTCTACGTTTACGAAACGCATGAGACGATTAAGGCCAAGGAACGCCCGATCATCATCATCACCTCGAACAACGAAAAAGAGCTCCCCGACGCGTTCCTGCGCCGCTG
>JANONL010000376.1:0-3034 GCA_031420815.1 Sphingomonadales bacterium
CGTGTAGCTGCAACAATACCGACGGTTGCGCAAGTAAAGAACGACTCACGGCTGATTCCGGCAGGTGCGCCTCTCGGGCAGAAAGCAATCGCGGAAAAGCCCATTAAAGAAACCAAAAAGGCCCGACGGGAACGAGAGCGCTACGAGAAACGTGCGGCGAAGGCGGCCAGAACCCGTGATACGATAAAGGTCGCGAAAGCAGACAACGACGGTTTATTCACCGATACTGCGCGTGCGCAGCTTGAACAGGCGCGGACGACGATCCAGCAGAAGCGTGTCGCCGCCACTGCTACTACCGCGCGACCCGGCCAATTGCCGCCACCTGATACCGCCCGACCGTTGGTAAAAGTCGCCCTGCCCACAGCGCGAGAAATAGTGCCGAAACTAACGCCGACCGCCGCGCAAACGGCACCGGTGGGCGTTGTAGTGGCTAAAGCCGAGGTGATAACGCCGCCGTCGCCACCGCAGTCGGCTGCTGCAGCGCTGCCGACCGCCGAAAACCAAGTTCGGATCGCGACAAATATGGCCGCGCAGGGCCCAACCGAGAGCGGAGCGCCGGTGACTGCGGCGGTTGCGGTCAATTCTCGTCCGGCACAAGTCGTGACGCCGCCGCCCGCGCCGCTGCCCGCACGAGCCGCCCCGCCATTTGATCTGGCGGCGATTGTTGGGGCTATCGAGATACCCGAGAGCGAAACCAAGCCGTCGGCGGTTGCGGTCGACCTTAGGAGGCTGAAACCGGCAACGCCCAAGCCGGTGGCGACTGCCGAAGCCTTAAACGGCGCGAAGGTCGATCAGAAAGCTGCAAAAGCCACGGGCAAGAATGCGGTGCAGGCAAATCCGGCACGTTTCTATGTGCAAATCGCAACAGGTGAGGCGAGCGCGCTCGCTTATGACTATCGTCGCTGGCTGAAAAAGAGCCCCGACCTGTTCAAAGGCAATGACGGCTGGACGTCGGCTTGGGGAAAGACCAGCCGCCTGTTGGTCGGCCCGTTCGATGACCCGAAGGCTTCCAAAAAATGGGAGGCCGATTTCCGCAAGGCTGGTGGCAATGGCTTTGCCTGGAAAAGCGAAAATGGTGTTGTGGTCAGCGCGCTTAAAAGCAAATAGCACCTAGCCGTTTCGCTTCCTTGTCGGCATAAGCCGCGCATGCCGTCGTTCATGCCTTATGCCTGCCATCCCGACGCTAGTCGCGGACGCCTTCACATTGAGCGCGACGGGGATATGCGCGGTCCGCGGGATATTTTTCAACGGGATCGCGACCGTATTATCCATTCGATCGCGTTTCGCCGTCTGCGGCACAAAACGCAGGTTTTTGTAGCCCCGGACGGCGATCATTACCGTGTCCGGTTGACCCACAGTCTGGAAGTGGCGCAGATCGGGCGTACGATTGCGCGTGCTTTGGGCCTGAATGAAGACCTTACCGAGGCTTTGTGCCTTGCCCATGATATCGGCCATCCGCCATTCGGTCATGCCGGTGAGGATGCGCTTGAGGAGGCGATGGAGCGCTTTGGCGGGTTCGACCATAATGCCCAAACGCTGCGCACGCTGACCCATCTGGAGGCACCCTATCCGCGCTGGCGGGGACTGAATTTAAGCTGGGAACTGCTCGAGGGGCTTGCCAAACATAACGGCCCGATCATCGATCCAAGCTGGGCGTTGGCGGCAGTTAATACGGAATTTGACCTAGAGCTGCGCCAATGGCCCTCGCTGGAGGCGCAAATCGCGTCGGTGGCGGACGACATCGCCTATGACAATCACGATATCGACGACGGTATCCGCGCGGGGCTGCTGTCGATTGACCAGCTGACAGAATTACCCTTTATCGCAGAACGTTGGATAGATATCCTCAGACGGTATCTCGACATAGCGCCGGAGCGCTTGGTGTCCGAGCTGATCCGCGAACAGATCGGCGTAATGGTCAACGATGTCATCGACGCCACCCGCAAACGCATCAAGGCACATAATATCGCCAGCGTCGACGATGTCCGCCATGCAGGAGTCGCTCTGGGCGGATTTTCTCCGGAAATGGCGGGACGCGAACGGATATTGAAACGCTTTATGTACGCTAACCTCTATCACCATCCGGTCCAGAACGACACGGCAGAAATGGCAAAGCAAATCGTCAGCGACCTGTTTGCCGCCTATTCCAATGACGCATCGAACCTGCCGGACGAATGGCGGCAGGGCTTGCCGTCCGACGAACCCGCAAGAAGCCGCCACATCGCCGATTTTCTGGCGGGCATGACCGATCGCTATGCGCAAAATTGCCATCAATCCATCTGTGGAGCGACGGTATGAAGACGCTAGTGCTTGTGGCGGGGGCGAGCGGGCTGATTGGTTGCAAGGTCACCATTTTGCTGTCGGCGGCAGATGTAGAAGTGCACATTCCGACGCGCAGGATGTTAGAAATATTGCCGCCCGGCACGGTGCAACATATCGCCGATCCAGCCGAATGGCCGGGCCTGATCGCCAACCTCAACCCCGATGCCGCTATTTCCTGTTTGGGCACGACATGGAGCAAGTCGGGCAAGAACGAGGCGGCATTTCGCGCGGTTGATCTGGATCTGGTATTGGCATTTGCAACCGCAGCCAAAAAAGCGGGCGCTCGCCATATGGTTTCGGTGTCATCGGTCGGTGCGTCGACGAAAAGTTCGAACTTCTACCTGCGGACCAAAGGCGAGGCGGAAGAAGAGCTTAAACAGCTGGGATTTGAACGGTTAGACCTCTTGCGCCCGGGCCTGCTCACCGGCGGGCGCGGTGGTGAGCGCCGACTTGGCGAACGTTTAGGCATATTGCTCAGCCCGTTCACCGACGCATTGATGCACGGGTCCTTACGCCGCTACCGCTCGATTGATAGCGCAATTGTCGCCAACGCCATTGCAAACCTCGCTGCGACAGGCGGGCAGGGGACATTTATCCACGAAAATGATGCGATCACCGCGCTCGCCGGTTGACTCCGCAGTGTGCCCGCGTCAATGCGGTAAAGTCGCTGACGTAGCGGGAGAGCATCCCTTATAGGGATCGCCGAAGGAGC
>JANONL010000377.1:0-2345 GCA_031420815.1 Sphingomonadales bacterium
TTGGCCAGATAACCCGCCACGAATTGCGTGGATTACGGCTTCGATATCTTTCACGCCGTGATCGGCATCATATTGGCCGAAATAACCGAATGCCTCTTGCAATTCAGCCTCGACATCGGGGTTCAGTTCGACGCCGGGGGCAAAGCGCCAGAAGATGTCCGGCGCGACAGCGAGATAACCGTCTGCTGCCAGCCGGTCGCATTTCTGGCGGATACCGGGACTTACCCCAAAAATCTCAGGAATGACGATGATTGCCGCCTTCGCATCGCCATCAGGGGCGGCCATATAGGCGTTGAACAGCGCATCCTCACCCAAGGCATGTATCTTCACCATCGCACCCATATCAAATTCCTTCAGACAATTGCTTGATTCGGCTTTACCATTATAGTGATTAGCACAGCAGGACAAAGCGTCACGGCTTGGGCCTGAGGGGAGAAGCAAGAAGGAGGGCCTCGCCCATGAAAATGAATATCGAAATTGACTGTTCACCTGAAGAGGCGCGTGCTCTGTTGGGCCTGCCCGATGTAACCAAGGCGAACGAAGCCTATGTCGAGAATGTCACCAAGCTGATGAAAGGTGCAGGCGGCATCGAACAGCTGCAGGAAATCGGCAAGCAAATCGCGCCAATGGGTCAGATGGGGCTGCAACTGTTCCAGCAACTTATCGAAAGCGGTGCAAAAGCGGCTTTTTCGGGCATGAGCCCGAAGGACAAGAAATAGCTTCAATACATGAGCGCCGCTGACACGATCTTTGCGCTGTCGAGTGGCGTCCCCCCGGCGGCGATTGCGATTGTCCGGATTAGCGGCCCTGCTGCATTTGTCGCGGTGCAGACGCTTGCCGGGCGTGTTCCGATGCCGCGAAGGGCATCGCTGGCTGAACTACGGCATCCTGAAAGTGGCGAGGCGCTGGACCGGGCTTTGGTGATTGTCTTTCCCGGGCCGGACAGCGCCAGCGGCGAGGATCTAGCCGAGCTGCATCTGCACGGCGGGCGAGCGGTTGTGCGGGCCGTCGAAAATGCATTGGCAGGCATAATCGGATTGCGTCGGGCTGATCCGGGAGAGTTTACCCGGCGCGCATTTCTCAATGGACGGATCGATTTGAACGAGGCCGAGGGTTTGGCCGATCTTCTATCTGCGGAAACCGAATGGCAACGCCGCGCGGCAAACGCGATGGTAGGCGGTGGATTTAGCCGGGCAGTCGAGGTGTGGCGAACCGAGCTCCTTTCATTATCTGCGTTGACCGAGGCCGAGCTTGATTTTTCCGATGAGGATGATGTTGGATCGCAATATAAACAAATAATATCAGATGGTTGTTTGAATTTATACGCCGTCATGGCGGCAATGCTGGCGCAGCCTGCCGCTGAAAAATTGCGCGATGGTTTGCGCATTGTGCTTGGCGGGCCGCCTAACAGCGGCAAGTCGACTTTGCTCAACGCGCTGGTCGACCGCGATGCCGCGATAGTATCCGATATTGCCGGCACGACGCGTGACCTGATCGAGGTGCCCGTCGCGGTAGAGGGCACTCCATTGCTGTTCATCGACACAGCGGGTGTTCGCGACCTAAGTGGTGACACTATCGAAGCGATTGGCATCGACCGCGCGCGTTCCGCTTTTGCCGGTGCCGATATCATTTTGTGGCTTGGTACCGAAGGCGAAGGGCCGGACCATCCTCATCTGCTAGAAATCGAGGCCAAGGCCGATGACCCCATGCATCAACGAAAAGGCGAGAGGGCCATTCGGTTATCCGCAAGAGTTGGGGATGGTGTGGCGGACCTTCTCAACACAGTCGCGACGCTCGCCAAAACGATGCTCCCGCCACCCGACCAGTTCGCTGTGAACGCGCGGCAACGCAAACTTTTGGCGGACGCCGCATCATCACTCAAAGAAGTAACGGAGACAGAGGATTGGCTTATTGTCGGCGAGCAGCTCCGGCAAGCCCGGCTCGCGCTCGATACCCTAACCGGTCGCGCACATACCGAAGATATGCTCGATGCATTGTTCGGGCGTTTCTGTGTTGGTAAGTGATCGCCTGTTTCACGTGAAACACTGCAAGCCGCTTTGACCGCTCGTTGGTCTTGCGCTAGGGCGTGCGCATGAATTGGGACTTTGACATCCTTGTAGTTGGCGGCGGGCATGCCGGAACTGAAGCGGCAGCAGTTGCTGCGCGGATGGGCGCGCGTGTGGCCTTGATCAGTTTTGACCGAAATACCATCGGAGCGATGTCCTGCAATCCGGCGATTGGTGGGCTTGGCAAGGGGCATCTGGTGCGAGAGGTCGATGCCTTTGACGGGCTGATCGCGCGCGCAGCGGACGATGCCGCGATCCATTACCGGATGCTCAACGCAT
>JANONL010000378.1:0-9032 GCA_031420815.1 Sphingomonadales bacterium
GACATAGGCGGCGGCTCTGGCGTCGGTGCCGTGGCCTATCGCGTGTTCGCTATAGTCGATGATGTCGAGCGAACCGCCAAGTGCCGCCTCCAGCGCGTTGGCGAGGCTGGAGATCAGGCCGTTGCCGCGACCGCTGACGCTTTGCTCGACGCCGTCGATGCGGATTTTACCAGCGAAGATGCGCTCGTCCTGCGCCTTTTGGCTCTGGCTTTCCTGAAAGTCGATCAGGCGAAAGCGGCCTTCGCCTTTCAGATGATAGCGTTTTTCGAACGCTTCCCAGATGTCGGCGCTGGTCAGCTCGCGGCCCGTGCTGTCGGACAGATCCTGCACCGTAGTGGAAAAACTCACCTGCATCCGTTTGGGGAGCTTGAGGCCGTGGTCTTGCTCGATCACCCACGCAACACCGCCCTTGCCTGACTGCGAATTGACGCGGATGACGGCCTCGTAACTACGACCCAGATCGGCGGGGTCAATGGGCAGATAAGGCACTTGCCAGACTTCGTCATTGCGCTGTGCCTGGGCGGCAAAGCCTTTCTTGATCGCGTCCTGGTGGCTGCCCGAAAACGCCGTAAACACCAGTTCGCCCGCATAGGGATGGCGCGGGTGGACGGGCAGCTGGTTGCAATATTCGACGGTCTGAATGACCTCGTCGATGTTGCTGAAATCGAGGCCGGGGTTCAACCCTTGCGTGTACATATTGAGCGCCAAAGTCACGAGATCGACATTGCCGGTGCGTTCGCCGTTGCCGAACAGGCAGCCTTCGATGCGGTCCGCACCCGCAAGCAGGCCGAGCTCTGCCGCCGCAATCCCGCTGCCCCGGTCATTATGCGGGTGGAGGCTGATGACGACGCTGTCGCGTTGCGATATATGCCTGCACATCCATTCGATCTGGTCGGCATAGATATTGGGCATCGCGGCCTCGACCGTCGCGGGCAGATTGAGGATTAGCGGCTTTTCGGGCGTGGGTTTCAGAACGTCCATCACCGCCTCGCACACCTCAAGGCTGAATTCGAGTTCGGCGGTGGAGAAGGTTTCGGGGCTATATTCGAAATGCCAGTCGGTCTCAGGGAAGCGCGCGGCCTGTTCGGCCAATATCGTCGCACCTTCGATGGCGATTGCCTTCACTCCCGCCTTGTCGAGCTTGAACACGATGTCGCGCCATGCCGGGGACACTGCGTTGTACAGGTGGACGATGGCGCATTTGGCACCGGCCATGCTTTCGAACGTACGCTCGATCAGGTCTCGGCGCGACTGGGTCAGGCCCTGGATAACCACGTCGTCGGGGATGCGACCACTGTCGACCAACGCCCTCACAAAATCGAAATCGGTTTGGCTGGCGGAAGGGAAGCCGACCTCGATTTCCTTGACCCCGACCCTGAGCAGCAGGTCGAAAAAGCGGTTTTTCTTTTCCATGCCCATCGGGTCGATCAGCGCCTGATTGCCGTCGCGCAGGTCGGTGGAAAGCCAGCGGGGGGGTTGCTCTATGGTTCGGGTGGGCCAGATGCGGTCAGGCAAATTGACCTGCGGAAAGGCGCGGTATTTTCGGGCTGGGTCGGATAACATCATATGCTTATTCGCTTATTCTAACGCGCAGGCATCGCGCCTGTCGGACTTCGGTTCGGGTCGGATTGTCCCTTAGACGGCGCGTCGGCAAAGGCCAAACGCGTACGGCACGCCTAAGGGCGTGTAAGTCGTAGTAGCAGCGAAGAGGCGAACTGGCGCGTCATTATGTTGCGGCGTTAGCGCCCAAAACTATGTTTCGTCCAGCAAAAACTATGTCTGGGCGTCAATCAAATTTCGACCTGGCTGCCCAATTCAACGACGCGGTTGGTCGGCAGTTTGAAAAACTCCATCGCATTCGCGGCGTTGCGCAGCATCCACGCGAACATCTTTTCACGCCAGATTGCCATGCCGGGAATTTTCGACGCGATCAAAGTCTGCCGCGACAGGAAGAAGCTGGTGTGCATCATGTCGAACTTCGGTCCGCAGATTTCGACGCGGTTGAGGACGGCGGGCACATCGGTTTCCTCAAGGAACCCGAAACGCAGTTTCAGCCGGTAGAACCCGTCGCCCAGGTCCTTGCAAAACACCCGCTCGCTTTCGTCGACATAGGGCACATCCTCGATAATCACTGTCAGGATCAATATCCGTTCGTGCAGCACCTTGTTATGCTTGATATTGTGCAGCATCGCCGAAGGAACGCCGCTCGCAGCGGAGGCCATGAACACGGCGGTGCCGGGAACGCGGGCGGCGCTGTTGCTCGCTGATTTGATAAACACCTCCATCGGCATCGTGCTTTCGGCCATGCGTTCGCGCATCAATGCCCTGCCCCGCGACCATGTGGTCAGCAGTGTGAAGATGACAAGGCCGATGAGCAGCGGGAAATAGCCGCCATCAGGAACCTTCAGCAGGTTGGCGCCGAGATAAGCCATATCGACGGTAATAAACAATGCGAGGATGGGCAGCGACTGCCATTTTGGCCATTTCCACAGCTGGAACAGCACGACCGCGAGCAGGCAGGTGTCGATGAACATCGCGCCAGTGACCGCAATCCCGTAAGCCGCCGCGAGATTGCTCGACGAGCGGAAGAACAGCACAAGCGCGATCACCATGATCATCAACGCCCAGTTGATCACCGGGATATAGATCTGGCCGACTGCTTTCTCGCTGGTGTGGAGGATGCTGAGGCGCGGGATGAAGCCCAACTGAATAGCCTGTTGCGTCAACGAAAACGCGCCAGAGATAACAGCCTGGCTGGCGATAATCGTCGCGAGCAAGGCGATGAATACCACAGGTAGCCTAACGACATCGGGGATCATCAGGAAGAACGGATCCTTGATTGTGACGGCGGCGGTCGCCGCGTCCATCGACAGGATCATCGCGCCCTGCCCCATATAGTTCAGCATCAATGCAGGCAGCACGAACCACAGCCAGCCGATGGTGATCGGCTTGCGCCCGAAATGCCCCATATCGGCGTAAAGCGCCTCCGCACCTGTCACTGCCAGCACGACCGAACCCATAGCGATGAATGCGCGGAAACCATCGACCCAGAAAAAGTTGATCGCGTTCAACGGGTTCAACGTTGCGAGAATAATCTCCGGCCCTTTGATCAGGTGGATGAAACCGAGCGCCGAAAGCGTGGCGAAATACACCAGCATAATCGGTCCGAACAACGCCCCGACCTTTGCCGTGCCGCGCGACTGGATCGAAAACAGCCCAACCAGGATGCCGATGGCTATCGGAATAATCCACGCCTTGAAACCGGGGTGGACGTAACTCAACCCTTCGGTGGCGGACAGCACCGACATCGCCGGTGTAATCATCGAATCGCCGTAAAACAGCGCGGTCGCAAACACCCCGAGCATGATGATCGGCGCGGTCCAGCGCTTACCCTCGGTCTGCCGGTTGATCAGCGCAAGCAAGGCGAGACTGCCACCCTCCCCCTTGTTATCAGCACGCATAATGATCATCGCATATTTGAAGGTCACGACGATCATCATCGACCAGAATACCAGGCTCAACACACCGTGAATGTGCAGCGGGTCGGGGTTTATCGGATGATGACCAGCAAAGGTTTCGCGGAAAGCGTAAATCGGGCTGGTACCGATGTCGCCAAAGACGACACCGACCGCACCGACCGCCAGCTTTGCCAATGAGCCCTGCGCATGGCCGTGGCTCTGCGCGCCATCGTCCTTGGCAACTTCATCGACTGAATCCAAAGCTGCCATTCTATTCCTTCGGCGACCTAACCCCACAAATAACCGGCATTTTTCCGGTTAGGGACCGGTGCGGATAGCATGCTGCACTTGCGCTTACAACCTTGCAAGTGAAGCGTTCGTTCCAATCTATTATGTAATTAAATCAGGGTTTTGTGTCCTGTCTTTCATCTTCCGCAGTGTCGCCGCTTTGTAACGCCCGCAGCGCCGCCAATTGCGACTCCAGCCTGGGCGCCCATTCGGCATCCTCGGGCGCGTTGCCGAGCGCCAATTCCCACTTCGCAATCGCGGTCGCGACGTCGCCATTAAACAGCGCTGAAAGCCCCTCGAAATAATCGGGTGCCGGGTATTTCGGCGCCAGCGCGCGCGCCTTGTCGAATGCAAGCTGCGCCGGGGGTGACATTTGCCCCTCGCTTGTCAACATCAGTTGCACACCCAATGCCGACCAAAGATCGGGGTTGTTCGGGTTCTGCCGAAGCCCCGCCTGAATATATCCGGCCGAAGCGCGGTAGCCGCCGGTGCGTGCAAATGCGTCGGCGGTGACCAGCCAACGTTTCGCCGCACTAAAACGCTGATCCATAGCGGCGCGCATAGCGATAAGCGCCAAGGCTGCGTCGGCTTTTGCCTCGACCGGATTGGCAGAAGCCGACGGGATGGCTGGCCGACCTTGCAGTGCATAACCCGACATCGCCAATATGATTGCAGCCGCTGCAACCTGCCACATCGGGCGCGGCAAGCGACCGATCACGATCAAACCGCAAAGGCTGAACAGCGCCAGCAAGATCAAAGCGACCCAGCCGCTCATCGCCCACGCCTTCTGAACAATCCGCGCGCAAACCACAGCGCCGCGAGAAAAATCAGCGCCGGTGCTGCCCACAAGAACAGACCGCCGCCGTGCATCGCCGGTTCGAAGCTGACCCATTCGCCGTAGCGCCCGATCATCCACTGGCGAATACTGTCCGGACCTTCACCCTTGGCAATTCGCTGCCTGACTTCGGCGCGCATCGCTGCCGCCATCGGCGCATCGCTATCGGCAATGGATTGGCCCTGACACTGGATGCAGCGCAAAGTCTCCATTAATGCCGTTGCCCTTTCCTCTTGCGAGATGTCGGGCAATTGCTCGTTTGCCAGCGTTAGTGCTGGGCCGTTCTCCGTCGCTTGCAGCGGCACCGCCTGGAGTATTATTGCCAGAAGGACGAGTATCTTTTTCACCGCGCCTCATCCAATTTCTGGAGCAGCATCGGCACATGCTCCTCACGAATGTCCCCGACGTGCTGATACAATATCATGCCGTCACCGCCGATCACAAAGGTTTCGGGAACCCCCGTCGAGCCGATCGCCAACTGAACTGACAACAGCTGGTCGGCACCGATTCTGCGGAACGGATTTCCGAATTCGGTCAGGAACGCAGCGACGTCCTCTGGCTTATCACGGATTGCGATGGCATCAATTTCGACACCGGAAGCTTTTAACGCTTCCAGTTGCGGCGCTTCGGCTTTGCACGGAATACACCAGCTGGCAAAGATGTTGAGCAAGCGAGGTTTGCCGTCGATCATATCCTTGGTTGCCAGTCCGAGCACGCCATTGGTCGCGGCGGGCAGCACAAATTGCGGCAGCTTGCGACCGACCATCGCCGACCGGATCGTCGTGTCGTGCGGGACGACCAAGCCGTATATTGCCAGCCCGCCGATAAAGGCAAGCACTGCCAGCGGTAGCCAAAGTTTCCAGCGACCGCGCATCACGAACTCCACCGGTTGCGTGTTGGCTTTTTCGGGCGGCGCAGCATTCGTCCGAGCAACGCCATCGATCCACCCAAGGCGACAAGGATACCACCCAGCCAGATAAATGTCACCAGCGGCTTCCACCAAAGGCGAACCTGCCAGCGTTTGTCATCACCTCCGCTCGGCTGGGCAATTACCGCGTAAAGCTGCCCATCCCAGCGGGTAAGCAAGGCTGCCTCGTTCGTCTGTTGCTCTGGTGCAAAAAATTGGCGCGATTGCGGTGCCATTTCGACGCCCTCGCCGCGCCGCATCGCCAGCATGTTACCCTGAATAGCCACCCAGTTTTCGCCGACTACCGGCGTTACGTCTCGCAGTTTCACTTTCCATCCGGCAACGCTTCTGGTTTCGCCCGGTGCCATCGCCGCCAAGGTCTCGGACGAAAAGCCCGATTCCGCCGCCATACCGGTGATGCTGACCGCCAAACCGAAATGCGCGATTACCATACCGAAGACGGGCAGTGGTGTCCGGCGCAAATTACGTCCCCATAGCGGGAGCCATGCGGCGACGGCCAACGCCGTTGCCAACGCTAGCCCAAGGATCGGGAAGATACCAGCGCCCGGCGCCAAAATTAGCAGCATGACCAAAGCAACCGCTGCGGCAAAGGCTGGAGCCAGAACCAACGGTTGCAGCCGATTTGCTTCGTCCCGCCGCCAGCGCAGCAGCGGCCCGACAACTAACGTCAGCATGATAAGCAGTGCAATCGGCACCGTTGCCTTGTTGAAATATGGCGGCCCGACAGAAATCTTGTCACCGAGCGCTTCGGCAAAAAGCGGATAAAGCGTCCCGATCAATACTATGCCCAAGATGGTGCTAAGCAGGATATTATTCGCGACAATTCCGCCTTCGCGGCTAACCAGCGAAAACGGTTCGCCTTGCTTTACCGACCCGATCCGCAGTGCGAACAGCACGAATGCTGCACCGACATAAAGCAGCATTAACGCGAGGATAAACGCCCCGCGTTCCGGGTCGACCGCGAACGCGTGGACACTGGTCAGTATCCCTGAACGGACCAGAAACGTGCCCGCCATCGACATTGCAAAGGCGACCAACGCCAGCATCACCGTCCATGCGCGCAACGCATTGCGGGTGGCGAGCACGCTGACCGAATGCAGCAAGGCGGTTGCCGCCAGCCAAGGCATCAGCGAGGCGTTTTCGACGGGGTCCCAGAACCACCAGCCCCCCCAGCCCAACTCGTAATAGGCCCAATAGCTGCCAGCCGTGATCCCCAATGTCAGGAATATCCACGCCAGCAACACCCAAGGTCGCATCGCGCGCGCAAAGACCGGCCCGACCTTGCCGGTCAACAGAGCACCGACGGCAAAGGAGAAAGCAACAGATAGCCCGACATAGCCAAAATACAGCGTTGGCGGGTGAAAGGCCAAGCCCATATCCTGCAACAACGGGTTAAGCCCCGCCCCTTGCACAGGAGCCGGAACCAACCGTTCGAACGGGTTGGAGGAGAAAAGCAGGAATGCGAAAAAGCCAAGCGCGAGCAAACCTTGGACCGCCAACGTCGCCGACAAGGTCTGCTGGTCGAGCCGCTTTTCAACCAGCGCAATTGCCACCCCCGCCAGCGACAACACCGTTACCCAAAGCAGCATAGACCCTTCGTGATTGCCCCATGTCGCCGCCAGTTTGAAAACCCAGGGCTTGTCGATATGGCTATTGCTCGCGACCAGCAACACCGACAGGTCGGTTGTCCAGAACAGCCACATCAATGCGGCAAAGGCAAAGCTGCACAACGCGCCTTGCACAATCGCCGCCGGTTTGACGAGCACCGCCAGTTCGCTACCCCGCACGCCCAGTTGCGCAAAGCCACCGACCATCTGCAACAGGGCCATCGCTGCGGCCAGCCACAGGGCCGCCAGACCGGCTTCGGCCATCATTGCGCGAGCGTATCCTTGGTATGTTCCGCCGTGGTCATATCGATGTCGGCGAGTTCACGCGGCACATAATTTTCGTCATGTTTGGCAAGCAGACTGTCAGCGACGAACGCTCCATTGCCTGCCAGGCGGCCATCGGCGACCACGCCCGACCCCTCGACAAAAAGATCGGGTGTAATACCTGTATAGCTGACCGCCAGTTCGGCATCGCGGTCCTGCACCATGAAGCGCACGGTCACACCGTCGGCATCGCGCTTGATCGAGCCGCGCTTTACCATACCGCCCAACCGAATGGCTTTGCCCGGCCCCACTTGCGCTTTGGCGAGCGTAGTCGGCGTGTAGAAATAAGATACCTCATCGCGCAAAGCCGAAGCCGCAATCAACCCTGCGGCAATCAACGCGCCCAACGCGACAAGCGCTAACAACAGCCGCTGGTGCTTGGGTTTCAAGAGTGCGTCCCATCCGTTCGTGTCGAGCGAAGTCGACACACCGTGAGGCAGCGCGAACCTTTCTGGCATCTCGACTTCGCCCGATGCGAACGGAATTGTGAAGCAGATACCTTCATCAAGGCTGTTGCCTCAAGTCATCGGCCAACGCTTCGGATTTACGCATCGTAAAATAGCTGGAAAGAACAAGCCAGCCCATGCCAACGCCGGTAATCGCAAAAGCCGCAACAATGAAATTCAGGTGGTTCATCAACTCTCCGCCAGACGGCGCATCCGCGCTTCGATCCGCGTTTCCGCCAAAGCGGCGCGCATCCGCATCAGCACAAGCGCGCCGAACAGCAGGCTGAAACCGAGGACGCTGACAAGCAACGGGATCAAATAGGCATCGTTGACCGAGGAACCGCCGAGTGTGATGCTCGCTTTCTGGTGCTGGCTTTCCCACCAGACGACCGAACGGTTGATGATCGGGATGTTAACCGCACCGATTACACCGAACACCGCGGCAACGCGGCTGACGCTACCTTTTTCGCTGCTGGCATTGGCGAGCGCGATATAGCCGAGATAGAGGAAGAACAGGACCAGCATCGACGTTAAACGGCCATCCCACACCCACCATGTTCCCCATGTCGGGCGGCCCCATATCGACCCGGTGAGCAGGCAGATCGCGGCGAATACCGCGCCCGGCACCGCGATAGCGCGCGCCGCTATTCCAGCCAGCGGGTGCCGCCAGACGAGTTGCGTGATGCTGGCAATCGCAATCCCCATCCATCCGGCCATACCCAGCCAGGCCGACGGCACATGTACGAAGATGATCTTGACGGTATCACCCATCAGCCGCTCCGACGGCGCCGCGAGCAGCCCCCAACCGCACGCGCCGAGCACCATGAGCAGCCCCGGCCAGAACAAGGCAGGGGTCAGCGGTTTGGCAAGGCGCAGAAAGCGGGCGGGGTTAGCGAAACGGTGCATAATGACTCGTTGGAGCCTCTAGCACCGCAAATCAATCCGGCCAATGGTTTAGGGTCAGCGACCGATTAACCGCTGTGCCATGCTGTCGGCTACGACGGCAGCCGATATGTTGTCGGCTTCGCTTTTTGCCCAAATGGTACGCAAACGATCGGGGATCATATCGATTCGTGTGTTGACCTCATCGACCGACACATCGCCCAGATATTCCAGACCGACGTTGATGATACCGCCTGCGTTTAT
>JANONL010000379.1:0-2232 GCA_031420815.1 Sphingomonadales bacterium
CGGGTCATCGACATATCCTATGCTGCTGCCAAACAGATCGGCATGCACCGCAGTGGTACGGCGCGGGTCAAGCTGGAACTGCTCGATTAACGCGACAGCATGCCGCCTTCATGTTATATTGCAACGCGGGGCGATGGAGAGGTTTATGAGAGCATTGCCATATTTTGCTGCCGCAGCGCTGTTGCTTGTCGCTCCTGCATCTGCTGAAACTGCCAAACGCATTGAAATCACGCTCGCTAATTTCAGCTTCACACCGTCGGCCATAACGCTGAAGGCGGGTCAGCCGGTGACTTTGCATTTCGAGAATAAGGGCTCTGGCGGGCATGATTTCACTGCGTCGCAGTTTTTCAAAACTGCGGCAATGGATTCGGCAACGCGGACGAAGCTGGGTAAGAAGGGCAAGGTTTCGCTTGAAGGCGGGACCAGCATGGATGTGACCCTGACCCCGAAGGCGGGGAGCTATAAAGCGAAATGTTCGCATTTCCTGCATGCCGGGTTTGGCATGACGGGGACAATTACGGTTAGTTAATTGCCGCCCGTTGCCATTCGGATAAATTAAGGCTGCCCATATCCTCGACGCGGCGCAGCTCGACCGACAGCCCAAGTTCCGGATAGGCCACGCGTTGCCGTTTCGGGTCAGCGTCGGCCAGCGGCACCACCACCAGCCGCCGATTGACCTTTTGCCGCCAGTTCATACGTGCGGTGTTTTCTTGGCCGACGTAACAGCCTTTGCTAAACGACACGCCGTTCAGTTCGGCGGCGTTTGCCTCCAACCATAATGTTTGGTCGCTGCCGAGTTCGGCGATGCCTTCGGTGATGCCGAGCGATAGTCGGTGGGTGCGGTAGATGGTGCTAACGTTTTCGTCATCGGCGGAGATTGGGCCTAGCCAGCGGTTGCCGAGTTCGGGATGGCGGGCGTCAACCAACATTTCCGTCCGTGCTGGGCCTGTCGAAGTATGATAGAACGAGGGCTCTCGTCCTTCGACAAGCTCAGGACGAACGGACTGGGGGGTAAGCCAAAACACGCCCAGCGTTTCATCCACGCCAATCGCAATCTTGCGCCGTAACCGGTACATAGACAGTCGCCGCGCCAATGCTTCGGCCTGTTCGGCCTCGCAGTCGATCAAGACGTCCGACGACCCGGAGCCTGGTCGAAGGGCACCGTCCGCCCACAAAATGAAATCGAACAACGCCTTTCCCTGCGGACTGAGCAACCCTGCCCAAAGCGGGAATTTCGCCGCCGTATCCTGCGTAACCAGTCCCTGCAAAAACCCGCGCACATCCTCCCCTTCTTCGGTCGGGGACAGGCGAATGACAGCTCGGTCGAATAGGCGGGGATTTGGCATAGGTGACAGATAGGGTCGGCTTCGCTTAAAGGGAAGGCATGACCGATAGTTTGACCATCCGCCGCCCCGATGACTGGCACCTCCATTTCCGCGATGGCGATATTATGCGCGGCGTGGTTCCTTTTACCGCGCGGCAGTTTGCGAGGGCGATTGTCATGCCCAACCTGTCGCCTCCGGTCACCAGCATCGACGCCTGCGCTGCCTATCGCGACCGGATATTGGCCGCCGTGCCCGAGGGCACCCAATTCACCCCGCTAATGACTGCCTATCTGACCGACGCGACCGAAGGCGATGATCTCGCACGCGGATTTACGGAAGGCGTGTTCACCGCAGCTAAGCTATATCCAGCACATGCGACCACCGGCAGCGCGCACGGCGTAACCAATATTGCCAGTATCATGCTTGCGCTGGAGAAAATGGCCGCCATCGGCATGCCGCTGCTGATTCACGGCGAAGTTACCGACGCGCATGTCGATATTTTCGACCGCGAGGCAGTGTTTATCGAGCGCACACTCTCAGGCCTCGTCCGCGACCTGCCCGAACTCAAAATCGTCTTCGAACATATAACAACTGCCGATGCAGTTGCCTTTGTCGACGCCAGCGGCCCCAATATCGCGGCAACCATCACGCCGCAGCATCTGCATATTAACCGCAATGCGATGTTCCAAGGCGGCATCCGACCGCATGCTTATTGCCTGCCCGTTGCCAAACGCGAGGTCCACCGACTGGCGCTGCGCAATGCGGCAACATCGGGGTCGCCTAAATATTTCCTCGGTACAGACAGCGCGCCGCACGCGGTTTCAGCGAAGGAATCGGCTTGCGGTTGCGCAGGCATTTTTAATGCGCCTTATGCGCTTGAAAGCTATGCGGCGGTGTTTGACGAAGA
>JANONL010000380.1:0-6649 GCA_031420815.1 Sphingomonadales bacterium
GCGCCACAAGCATGACGGAACCGTTGTCGAACGCGGCATCGTCTGGGAACTGCTCAATGGTTTTTTCGACACCGAGATGGGGCGGCAGCAAGCGATTGATGGCGCGGTCGCGGCGATCAACCGGCTGCGTGACGTCGCCGATGTCGTGATCCTGACCAACCTGCTCGACCACCGCGCCGGGCCACGCACAAAACAGTTGCAGGCGGTCGGCATCGACGCACCGGTCTATACCAACCAGGGCGGCAAGGGCGAGGCTTTGGGGCGGATATTGGATGAATATAAACCGAGCGTAGCGGTTTTCGTCGATGATCTGGGGCATCAGCATGAGTCCGTCGGCGAGCATTTCCCCGACGTCTGGCGGCTGCATTTTGTCGGCGAGCCGTTGCTGTGGGAGCGGGTTAACTCGTCGAAGGCTGCGCACGCACGGCTGGACCGCTGGGCCGACGCGGAACATTGGATTAGGGAAAGGCTGGTGGCAAACACGCCAGCCCCCGCATTGGAAACAATATTGTAGCGCTCCCTCTATCCGTTCGTGTCGAGCGTAGACGAGACACCGTGAAGGCGCGCACACCCAATGGGCCTCTCGTCTTCGCTCGAGGCGAGCGGAAAGGGGGAGAGTTGAAAGGACGAAACAGATGATCGAAGCAAAATTGGCCGAATTAGGCATCACCCTCCCCGAACCAGCAGCACCTGTGGCATCTTATGTGCCAGCGGTGGAGGCCAACGGGATGCTGTTCATTTCGGGGCAATTGCCCTTTGTTGACGGCAAGGTGATGACCGGCAAAATTGGCGATACGCGCTCGCTTGAGGACGGCAAGGCAGCCGCAAAGGCGTGTGCCATCATGCTGATCGCGCAAATGAAGGCAGCACTCGGCGGGGACCTCAATCGAGTCGAGCGGATCGTCAAACTCGGCGTATTCGTCGCCTCCACCCCGGATTTCACCGATCAACCCGAAGCCGCCAATGGCGCGTCAGACCTGATGGAGGCGGTGTTCGGTGATGCCGGAAAACATGCGCGTGCCGCGGTTTCTGTACCGGTGCTGCCACGCGATGCGACGGTGGAGATTGATGCGGTTGTGAAAATCAGGGCCGGATAGGTATCAACATGTTTTCTTACCCCGTTCGCCCTGAGCTTGTCGAAGGGTTTTCTTTTCTTGCGCCAGTGAAGAAAAAGAAGGGGGCTTCGACAGGCTCAGCCCGAACGGTATCGGGAGGTCTTTGCTAACCGTCATGGCCCAAGATGTAACCGCCGAACTCCTCAGCAAAGTCAGCGATATCGCGGCTGACGGGTGGGATGCGCTCAACCCGCGCGGCAATCCGTTTGTCAGCCATGCGTTTCTGTCTGCGCTTGAGGAATCGGGCAGCGTTGGCCCGGGCACCGGCTGGTCGCCTACGCCGGTCATGATCCGCAATGCTGGCGGTGCTCCCGCCGCAGCACTTCCCGCCTATCTCAAAACGCATAGCCAGGGCGAATATGTGTTTGACCATCACTGGGCCGATGCGTTCGAGCGGGCGGGGGGGCAATATTATCCCAAGCTGCAAATCGCAGCACCCTTTTCGCCGGTGCCGGGGCCACGGCTGTTGCTGCGCGACGCAGCACTTGCTCCGCAATTGCTCGCGGCGGCAGAGGCGGTGGTTGATCAGAACGGGCTGTCGTCGGCGCACGCCACCTTTGTCGAAGAAGCCGAGCTGGAACATTTTCGCGCCGCCGATTGGCTGATCCGCACCGGCACGCAATTCCATTGGCGCAACCGGGATTATGCGGATTTCGACGGCTTTCTGGCGGCGCTCTCTTCACGCAAGCGCAAGGCGATCCGCAAGGAACGCGCGGGCGCGCAATCCGCCGTGCGGATCGAGCAGGTCGCTGGCGCGGACATCACCCCTCAAATGTGGGATGCGTTCTGGATATTCTACCAGGACACCGGCGCGCGCAAATGGGGGCAGCCTTATCTGACGCGCGCCTTCTTCGACATCATCGGCCAGAGCATGAAGGACAGCCTTGTCCTGTTCCTTGCCTATGACAGCAATGAGCCGGTGGCAGGGGCCTTGAACTTCATTAGCCCCGATTGCCTCTATGGTCGCTATTGGGGCTGCACCCGCGACGTACCCTTTCTGCATTTCGAACTGTGTTATTATCAGGCGATAGATTTCGCGATTGCGCACAGCCTCGCCCGGGTTGAGGCGGGCGCGCAGGGCGAGCATAAACTGGCGCGCGGCTATGAGGCGGTACCGACTTACTCCGCGCATTATATTGTGAATGCAGGCTTCCGCTCGGCAGTCGCCGATTTTCTAGCGCGCGAGACCCAGGCGATGGACCGCGAGATCGAATTTCTCGGCGAGATGGGACCGTTTAAGCGACAGTGATCAGATTGCCCCAACTTCATTGTCATTCCCGCAAAAGCGGGAATCCATGGCCTGAGCGTTGGACCATGGACACCCGATCAAGTCGGGGGTGACACAGAATTAAAAATTGCCGCTCCTATGCTTGCAATCCGCGATTTAATCGCGCAATTAAACAGGTGAGAGAGGAATCAGCCATGAGCAAACCCAGCCCCCAAGAACTTGTGGACTTCGAGCAGCAATGCGAAGCGTGGTTTGCCGAAAACACCGTTGCCGACCCAGGCTTCATGCTACCGCTCACCTTCATGGAAGTATCGAACGACGAGCAGTTTGATTTTCTCCGCGACTGGCAGCGCAAGGTTTATGAGGCGGGGTATCTCGGCATGAGCTGGCCGGTTGAATATGGCGGCTACGGCATGCATCCGGAATATCAGCGGATCGCGACCCGGATCATGAAATCGCACGACGCACCGATCATGATCAACGCGATCGGCAATGGCTGGGCCGGACCGTTACTGCTCGACATCGGTAGCGAAGAAGCCCAGCGGCGTTTCATCAAACCGATGCTCAGCGCCGAAGAAATCTGGTGTCAGGGCTTTTCGGAACCCGAGCATGGCTCCGACCTCGGCAGCGCGCAAACGAAGGCGGTTCGTGACGGCGACGACTATGTCATCAACGGCTCAAAAATATGGACGTCACTTGGCGACCGCGCCGACTACATGATATTGCTCGCGCGCACATCGAACGATGGCCCAAGCAAATATGCGGGGTTGAGTTTCTTTCTCGCGCCGATGAAAATTGCGGGCGTTGAAACGCGGCGGCTGAAAAAACTGACCGGCGAATATGGCTTTACGCAGTGTTTCTTTACCGACGCGCGCATTCCGGCGTCGGGCTTGATGGCCGAAGAAGGGCAGGGCTGGATGGTCGCGATGAAGACGCTGGAATATGAGCGCGGTGCCAAGGTCAATCCGGCGGGTGGTTATTTCGTCAAGGAAATGGACGTGATGAGCATCGTCGATCTGGCACGCACCTCAAAACGCGGTGGCAAGCCGGTGCTCGATGACCCGGTGATGCGCGACAAATTGGTCGAATATATGATCGACATTCAGGCGCTCAATTTGAACAACCAGCGACGCCGTATGGCACCCTTGACCGGCGACCGGCCGATGGGGCTGGCGTTGATGAACAAGCTCGCGCGCACCGAGCTGATCCGCGAGATGACCGAATTCTCGTTGCAGTTCCAGGGCAACCGCGCAGGCTATTATATTGGCGACGAAAATGCGGTCGACGATGGCTACTGGCACCGGGCCTATCTCAACAGCTTCTCCGCGACAATCGGCGGCGGCACGTCGGAAATCCAGAAAAACATCATTGGTGAGCATGTGCTTGGATTGCCCAAGGGGCGGTAAGGGAAGTCTATATGTCGGAAGTTTTAACCCACGCCCAAGACGGTGTCCTGATTATCACAATCAACCGCGCCGAGGCACGGAACGCGGTTAACCGCGCGGTTGCCGAAGGCATCGCGGCCGCGATGGATCAGCTTGACGGCGATGCGTCGTTAAGCGCCGGCATCATTACCGGCGCTGGCGGGACGTTTTGTTCGGGCATGGATTTGAAGGCATTTTTGCGCGGTGAGCTGCCGAGCATCAAGGGCAAGGGCTTTGCCGGTTTCATCGAAGCGCCGCCCGCAAAGCCGCTGGTCGGTGCGGTTGAGGGTTATGCGCTGGCCGGAGGCATGGAGATCGCGATTGCCTGCGACCTTTTGGTGGCGAATGACAAGGCACAGTTCGGCATTCCCGAGGTTAAACGCAGCCTTGTCGCGGCAGCGGGCGGACTGCTCACGCTGCCGTCGATCATCGGCAAGCGCATGGCGATGGAGCTGGCGCTGACCGGCGATTTCATCTCGGCACAGCGCGCCTATGAAATCGGCTTTGTAAACCGCGTGACCGACGGTGCGGCCATCGACGCCGCGCTGGAACTCGCGGCGAAGGTAGCCGCAAACGGCCCGCTCGCGCTGATGGCGACCAAGCGAGTTATCAATGAACGCCCCGACTGGAACTCGACCGAAATGTGGGCCAAACAGATGGAAATCGCGATGCCGGTGATGACCTCTGCCGATGCGCGCGAAGGGTCGATGGCCTTTGCCGAGAAACGCAAACCGGCCTGGACCGGCAAATAAATGACCCACCCCAGTGTCCATGCGGCAGTCAACCCGAACAAGGCCGCGATCATCATGGCGGGTTCGGGCGAGATCGTTACTTACGGCGAACTCGACAAGCGTTCGAACGGGTGCGCGCATCTGTTCCGCTCGCTGGGTCTGGGTCACGGCGACACAATCGCGATCTGCATGGAAAACCGCGCGGAGTTTTTTGATCTGGTGTGGGGCGCGCAGCGGGCGGGGTTGGTTTATGTGGCAATCAGCAATCGCCTGACCGCGTCCGAGATGGACTATATCTTGGCCGACAGCGGCGCAAAAGCGCTGTTCGCTTCCAACTATCTTGGCGAAACGCTTGATGCGCTCCAAAGCCCGGTGACGCGTTACATTGTTGGTGGCGAACGAGCAGGTTGGACGCCGTTTGCAGTTGCGTTAGCCGATATGCCAACCACGCCGGTTGCTGATGAACGCGCCGGCACCGACATGCTTTACAGTTCGGGCACCACCGGCCAGCCCAAGGGCGTCCGCCTGCCGCTACCCGAAGACCCTGATATTGCAGCCGTTAGTCCGCTTTCGATAATTGCTGCGGGGGCATTTCTGTTTTCTGCCGACAGCATCTATTTGTCGCCAGCGCCTCTATATCATGCTGCGCCTTTGCGCTGGTGCGTGTCGGTGCACAGGCTCGGCGGGACTGTTGTGGTGATGGAAAAGTTCGACCCCGAACTGGCGCTCGCCGCGATCGAGAAATACGGCATCACCACCAGCCAGTGGGTGCCGACGCATTTCGCGCGAATGTTGAAACTTCCAGCAGAAGTGCGAAACCGCTACAACGTCTCCACGCTGACCAGCGCGGTCCATGCCGCCGCCCCTTGCCCGGTGCCGATCAAGGAAGCGATGATCGCATGGTGGGGTCCGGTCATCCGCGAATATTATGCCGGCACCGAAGGCAATGGCTTTACTTTCATTTCGAGCGAGGAATGGCTGACACATAAAGGCTCGGTCGGCCGGGCGCTCAACGCCGTGATCCACATTTGTGATGAAAATGGCGACGAAGTTCCGGTCCGTCAGGAAGGCACCGTCTATTTCGAGAGCGAGAGCAAATTCAGCTATCATAACGATCCGGAAAAAACCCGTGAGAGCCGTCATTCGCAACATCCTGATTGGTCGATGCTGGGAGATGTGGGCTGGGTCGATGAGGAGGGTTTCCTCTATCTGACCGACCGTAAGAGTTTCATGATCATTTCGGGGGGGGTCAATATTTACCCGCAGGAGATCGAAAATCTGCTGGTGTCGCACCCCAAGGTTGCCGACGCGGCGGTGATCGGTGGGCCCGACGAGGATTTGGGCGAGCGGGTGATCGCGGTTGTCCAGCCGCTCGATATGGCGGATGCGCATGATGCCTTTGCCGACGAGCTGAAGGTCTATTTGAGAGCTTCGTTGTCGGGCGTTAAAATGCCGCGGCAGATCGATTTCCTTGCAGAGCTGCCCCGCCATGCCACCGGCAAGCTCTACAAACGTCTGTTGCGCGACGAATATTGGGCGAAGCAGGACAAGCCCCAGAATTGAGTTTATAGTAGAAAAGGACTCGCCCCGTCCGGGCGTGATTTGAGGAGAATTTCGATGACCACGCAGTATAAGAACCTGATCAATGGCGAGCTTGTCGATAACGGCAAATGGATAGATGTGGTCAATCCAGCAAATGAGCAGGTAATCGGTCAAGTACCCGATTGTGGGCAGCAAGATTTGGACAAGGCGGTGGCCGCTGCACGCGCCGCGTTCCCTAAATGGAAGAAAGCCAGCGTCGAGGAACGCCGTGCGTGCTTTGCCAAAATGGCGGATGCGATCAAGGCGAACAGTGACGAGTTGATGCGTCTCCTGACCTCCGAACAGGGCAAGCCGCACGCGCAGGCAACCGGCGAGATTGCTGGATGCGTCGGCATGACCCGAGCGCTGCCGATGCTCAGTCTCGAAGAAAAAATCAGCGAAGATAGCGACAAGCGCCTCAGCCGCACGAGGCGCGTTCCGGTTGGCGTGGTCGGCGGTATCGTGCCGTGGAATTTCCCCGTATTGATGGCGGTCCAGAAAATCGTGCCTGCGCTTCTGTCCGGTTGCACGATGGTGCTGAAGCCCTCGCCGTTCACACCGCTGGCGACT
>JANONL010000381.1:0-3808 GCA_031420815.1 Sphingomonadales bacterium
GCCAGCAATGCGCCCTTCGCCACCCGCAACGAAACCACGGTCATCGCTGCCGTAAATGGCACCCAGATGATCACATGCAGCCAAAACGGAGGGCGGAAAATCGAATCGACCATGAGCGCTAACACGATCACCAGTGCGCCGATGACCATCGTCAGCAACGCCGCCGGGCCATCGCCAACATTGAAGCTGCCATAATCCAGACCGCAATTGCCGCAGCGCTGTGCAAAACGCGCGGGGCCCGAGAACAGCGTCTTGGCGCCGCATTCGGGGCAAAGACCAAAAAGGGCAGCCCTGGCAATTCCGGGCCGCCCCTTATCGGTTTCGCTATGTGTCATTTCGCAGGCTCAAGCGTGAACCGGCGCACCCCAGCCACCCCAGACATAGACAACGATAAACAGGAACAGCCATACGACGTCGACAAAATGCCAATACCAAGCCGCCGCTTCGAAGCCGAAATGCTGTTGCGGTGTGAAATGCCCTTTATAAGCGCGCGCCAAGCATACGATCAGAAAGATTGTTCCGACCAACACATGGAAACCGTGGAAACCGGTCGCCATGAAGAATGTGGTGCCATAGTTCACGCCAGCAAAGGGGAACGGCGCTTCGGCATATTCGACGGCTTGCAGTGTCGTGAACATGATGCCCAAGATAATGGTCAGCCAAAGACCCTTTTTCACGCTGTCATTCTCGCCAACGCCGATGATGCCCCACAGACCCTTCATCTCGCCGCCGCGTTGTCCGTGGATCAGCGCGTGGTGCGCCCAAGTGACCGTGGTGCCAGAGCACAACAGGATCAGCGTATTAAGCAAGGGCAGCTTCATCGCGTCGAGCACTTCGAGACCCTTTGGCGGCCACTGAAGCAGTGCCGCCGCACCTTCTTGGCCGATCAAATTGGTTATCGTGAAAGCATGCGTCTCTGCATCCTTCACAACGTCGAGCGGTACAGGGAACAGCGAGAAATCGAACCAAGCCCAGAACCAACCAACGAAGAACATCACTTCGGACGCAATGAACAAGATCATCCCGTAGCGCAGGTGCAGCTGCACCACCGGCGTATGGTCGCCGGCATGCGCTTCATTGATGACGTCGGCCCACCATGTGTAAAAGGTGTAGAAAACACCGATCAGACCGAGACCAAAAATCAAGCCACCATAACGCCCGAAAAATTCAGGCTGAAACATCATCACCATGCCGAAAAACATGGTGAGCGCCGACAGCGAGCCGACCAATGGTGTAATGCTCGGCGGCAGGATATGATAATCGTGGTTCTTGGCACCGGACATGGTCTATTCCCTGTGACTGATAGGTCGTTTGATTGGGTCTTTAGCTTCCCTTATCCTGCGGGTCCACAGGGTAAAACGTGTAGCTGAGCGTAATTTCCTCGATATCCCTGGTCTCGGGATCGGTCATGATTTTCGGATCGACATAATAGAGCACCGGCATCCGCACCTGCTGACCAGGTTTGAGCGTTTGTTCGGTGAAACAGAAGCACTGAATCTTGTTGAAATATTTGCCCGCGAGTTCGGGCGTGACGTTGAATGTCGCGGTGCCGGTCACCGGCTGGTCGGACAGATTTTTGGCGATGAAAATCGACATGTCCTTGGCGCCGATGCTGACCGTGTCGGTCGTGCGTTCTGGCCTGAATTCCCACGGCAGGTCGCTGCGGTGGTTGGCATCGAAACGGATGACGATCGGCTTATCGGTGGCGACCACGGTTGCCGCAACTGCCGCATCGACGCGCATCGTCGTTCCGCCAAAGCCGGTTACTTCGCAAAAAATCCGGTAGAGCGGGACAGCAGCAAAGCCGACACCGACCATCGAAACCGCGACCGCTCCGGCCATTAATGCTACGCGCAGGTTGGATTGCTTGGCCATTACCAGTAGCCAATCTTTGCCACGGTGATCGCAAAAAACAAGATACACATCGCGACCAACATAACCGCCATGATCCGCGATCGTGCCGCCTGACGCTGCCGTATCAGTCGGGTTTCGTCTGGCGTGTAGCCGCGTTCTTCGGGGGTTGTCATAGCATCAGCATCCGGTCAGCCGCGAACACCGCGAACAATAAGAAGAGGTAGAGGATGGAGTATGCGAACAATCGTTTTTCAGGCTTCATCGCCGACACCTCACTGGCCGGGTTACGCCAAACAACAAAAGCGAGTACCAGAAAAACGATATTCAATGAAATTGCAGCAGCACCGTATAGCGAGCTGGTCATGCCGAGAAGATAAGGCGCGATTGCCGCAGCCGCCATCGGGAAACTATAAGCAAAAATCTGATTTCGCGTGGTTTTTTGTCCGGCGACCACCGGCAGCATCGGCACACCTGCGGCGGCATAATCTGCCTTCATGAACAGCGCCAATGACCAGAAATGCGGTGGCGTCCACAAGAATATGATGGCAAACAGCAGAATCGGCAGCAAGGTCACATCGCCAGTCACTGCTGCCCATCCGATTACCGGCGGGAAAGCCCCTGCAGCGCCACCGATCACGATGTTTTGCGGTGTAAAGCGCTTCAACCAGATGGTGTAAACAACGGCATAGAAAAAGATCGAGAAGGCTAGGATGGCGGCAGACAGCCAATTGACTGCCATACCCATCGTCACCACCGAAAACCCGGCAAGGCCGACGCCAAAATGCAACGCTGCTTGTCTGTCCATCCGGCCATCGGGCAAAGGACGCTTCGCCGTGCGGTCCATTTTTGCGTCGATGTCGGACTCGTACCACTGGTTGAGCGCGCCCGATGCCCCGGCCCCAACCGCGATGCAGAGTATCGCGGTAAACCCCAGCACCGGATGAATATTCCCCGGGGCTGCAAGCAACCCACAGAGCGCGGTGAAGACGACAAGGCTCATCACCCGGGGCTTGGTGAGCGCCCAGAAGTCACGCCAGTCGGCGGGCAGAATAATATCTCGCGTTACGGTCGTCATAATCGGTTCCGGTGCCGCAGCCGCTGGTACGGAGCAGCGAACCGCCGCTGGTTACTTTATTTCCGGCAGCGTTTCGAACTGGTGGAAAGGAGGGGGGCTCGACAATGTCCATTCGAGTGTCGTTGCGCCTTCGCCCCAATAATTACCCTCCGCCCTGCGACCGGCCAACAAAGACCAGATCACATTGAAGAAGAATATCAATACGCCAACACCCATGATGACGTAGCCCCATGAAGCAATCTTGTTCCAATAGGCGAACGCCCCTGGATAATCCGGAATGCGGCGGGGCATCCCCGAATTACCAAGGAAGTGCATTGGGAAGAACAACACGTTCACACCGATAAAGAAGAACCAGAAATGCATATGCCCCAAAAACTCGTTCAGATGGCGACCCGACATTTTGCCAAACCAGTAATAGAAACCGGCAAAGAGCGAGAACACGGCGCCAAGCGACAGCACATAATGGAAATGGGCAACGACATAATATGTGTCGTGCAGGTTATCATCGAGACCGCCATTGGCCAGCACGACACCGGTCACGCCGCCAACGGTGAACATGAAGATAAAGCCCATTGCCCAGACCATAGGGGTTTTGAACGAAACCGATCCGCCCCACATCGTCGCAATCCAGCTGAAAATCTTGATGCCGGTCGGCACCGCGATCACCATCGTGGCCGCAGTGAAGTACATCTTCATATCGACGCTCATGCCCGTGGTGAACATGTGGTGCGCCCATACCACGAAGCCAACGACACCGATGGCAACCATCGCATAGGCCATGCCGAGATAACCGAACACCGGCTTGCGGCTGAAGGTAGCTACGATCTGGCTGACGATGCCGAAGCCCGGCAGGATCATGATGTAAACCTCGGGATGGCC
>JANONL010000382.1:0-11078 GCA_031420815.1 Sphingomonadales bacterium
TCGAGACGGACCGATGCGTAAAACTTGAGCGCGTTGCCGCCGCTGGTGGTTTCGGGCGAACCATACATAACGCCGATTTTCATGCGTATCTGGTTGATAAAGATCACCATACAGTTCGACCGGCTGATCGAACCGGTAATCTTGCGCAGAGCCTGCGACATCAAACGTGCCTGAAGACCAACATGCGTATCGCCCATTTCACCTTCGATTTCGGCGCGTGGCACAAGCGCAGCCACCGAGTCGATGACCAACACATCAATCGCGTTCGACCGCACCAATGTATCGCAAATTTCAAGCGCCTGTTCGCCAGTGTCGGGCTGCGACACGATCAATTCGTCGATGTTAACACCAAGCTTTTTCGCATAACCGGGGTCAAGCGCGTGTTCGGCGTCGATAAATGCCGCGTTGCCACCTTTTTTTTGCACCTCTGCAATCACATGCAGTGCGAGTGTCGTCTTGCCCGAACTTTCCGGCCCAAAAATTTCGATCACGCGGCCTTTGGGCAATCCCCCGATGCCAAGCGCGATATCAAGCCCGAGCGAACCGGTCGATACTGCCTCTATATTCATCGCCTCACGGCTGCCCAGCTTCATCGCCGAGCCTTTGCCAAAGGCACGATCAATCTGTGCCAATGCTGCTTCGAGCGCTTTTTCGCGGTCTGAACTGTTCATCTTTTTTGCCTGATCCCCATCAATCACTTTGAGACTTGCTGCCATCTTTCCACTCCTTGCTTTCGCGAACCCGCCACCCGAGTCGATCAACTATGAGAAAGATGTATTCTTTTTGTTCCAAAAGAACAAGAGCGGAACATAATTTAATTATCGTTATTTTTCAGTGTCTAATTAGTTTATTCATTTAAAGCAAGCGCGTCGCGCACGGCCTCGGCAATTTGCTGCACCGAAAACGGCTTTGGCAAAAACGAAACATTGTCGAGATTGATTGATTGCCGCAGCTGCTCCTCGGCATAACCCGACATGAATAGTATCCGCACATTGCCGTGTTTGGCGCGCAGTTGCCGCGCCATTGCCGGGCCATCCAGATTGGGCATAACCACGTCCGAGACCACCAGATCATAGCCTTTGCCATCGGCAAACATCGCCAGCGCCTCTTCACCGTCACGCGCTGTTTCGACGACATAGCCCTGCCGCACGAGCGCGCGTTCGGCAACAGCGCGGACCATATCCTCGTCCTCGACTACCAATATCCGCCCACTGCCCCACAGGTCTTTAGGTTTCTGCCTGTCGGGCTGATCGACCTTCGCCGGCTCCGGTATCCCACCGGCGTGGACCGGCAAGTAAATATCGAACTTCGTCCCCTGCCCCGGCTCCGATTCGGCAAAGATGAAGCCACCCGATTGCTTGACGATGCCATAAACGGTGGAGAGACCAAGTCCGGTACCCTTACCCACCTCTTTAGTGGTGAAAAACGGCTCAAAAATCTTGGTGATATTTTCTTTCGAAATGCCGGTACCGCTATCCTCTACCGACAGCAGAATATAGTCGCCAATCGGCAGTATTTCGCTCCCCATTGCGCGGACGTCGGTCTGGGTGACCGCTTTGGTCACAATATGCAGCACCCCGCCTGCGGGCATCGCATCACGCGCGTTGACGCCCAGATTGACGATCACCTGCTCCAACTGGCCGGGGTCGGCGCGCACAGCGCCCATCGCGCGGCCATGATGCACCTCCAGCCGTACCGTTTCGCCTAACAATCGCTTTAACAGATTAGATACTTCAGCCACCACGTCAGGTAATTGTAGCACCTGCGGCCGCAACGTCTGCTGCCGCGAAAAGGCGAGCAATTGCCGGGTCAGGCTGGCGGCACGGTTCGAATTGTTCTTGATTTGCTGGATATCGTCATAATCGCTATCGCCGGGTTGGTGGCGGAGCATCATCAGGTCGCAGTAACCGATAATAGCGGTCAAAATATTGTTGAAATCATGCGCAACGCCGCCAGCAAGCTGGCCGATAGCCTGCATCTTGGTTGCCTGCGCCACCTGACGCTTCAGCTTTGTTTCTTCGCTGTTGTCCTTCAGCCCCAACAAAACCGCAGCATCGCCAAGCCCGCGCACCCCAGCAATCGATAGCGCAATGACGTCATCGGGCTGGTCCTTCAACCGCACTGCTATGTCGCCCGACATAGAGTGCCCCTTGGCATAACGGCGTATGCTTTCGGACACAGCACCCTTGTCTTCAGGGATAACCAGATCGCCCGGATAAGGCGGCATTTTTTCAGAGGGTAAATCGACGACACGGGCAAAAGCGTCATTGGCGAAGAGAAACCGGCCGTCGCGGTCGACCAGCGCCAACCCCAACGGCAAGTTCGAAAGCAGCTGTTCGACATGGCCAAGCGCGGTGCCACGTTCGACGCGCCCACCTTCCTCATCGATGGCGAGTAGCAATGCCGCGCCCTCCTTGTCCACATCGCCGAGCGGTATATGCATCAGGCGCACGGGTAAACCGCGCCGACCTTCACGTTCAAAAAAGATGCCGCCCTTTTCATCCATCCGCATGAACGACGCAAATTCCTTGCCGGTAATGTTTTCGGTGTCGTTCCCCGTCGCACGCAACGCGAACGCAGCATTTGCGGCATGCACCCGGCCTTCTGGCCCGATACTAACTGCCATCAGCCCGGTCTTGGCCATCGCCCGGCCAAGCCGTCCGGTAATCAGTTCGATGGCACGCGATTCGATGTCGAGCCGCTGGATCGGTTCCAGCCGCCACAGCAGATATTCATCTCCATTGCCCGCACGCGCGACACGGACACCGTATTGCGTAGGGCCTTTCTGGATAGCATCGATCTGGCTATTGCCGTCCCGCCACGCCGCGCGGCCTGCGGCGACTAATAGCGCTTGGCTGGCATCGTCGACACCCAAATCGGGCGGTGCCTTCAACCCCGGAAACGCTTTGGTGAAATGGTCGTTGGCGCATACCAGACGCCCCGCGCGGTCGCTGATTGCAATCGCCGCATTGGTCAATTGCGCTGCGGCATGGGTAATCGACCAGTCGGGCGGCGCTGTGTCCATCGCGGCTTCGGCTGGCCGTGTTCGCCGGACATAATCGACGACACCCCAAGCGGCGACCATTGCGCCGGCACAGCTGCCGACGAGCACGACATTACGTGTCGCAAACCATAATATGGCAAGTGACGCCAACGTTGCCAGCGCCAGCCACAGCACATGTTGACGGTTGAAGCGAACGGCCCTGTCGCCTTCCCCGCCGAATATCTGCAACGCTGCGGGGGGCGACTGATTACTCAATGGGGCTCCTTACCAGATACGGACGCGCTCCCCCGGCTTGAGGAACAATTTGCCTGTCGGTTTCGGCTGGAACGCCTCGTACCATTTGTCAAGGTTGCGTACGACCCAGGTGCGTTGTGCCGATGGACTATGCGGGTCGGTAATCAGCCGTTGGCGCAGGTTTGCCTCTCGGTAACTGCGGCGCCAGACCTGCGCCCAGCCCAAAAAGAAGCGCTGGTCGCCGGTATAACCGTCGATCACAGGCGGTTCTTTGCCATTCAGCGACGTGCGATATGCGTCGTAAGCGATGGTCACGCCTGCCAAGTCCCCGATATTTTCGCCCAAAGTAAATTCGCCTTTGACAGCGGCATCGGGAAATATCTTGTACGCATCATATTGCGCGATCAGTTTTTTGCTCGCGGCCTCGAACGCCTTGACGTCACTTTCGGTCCACCAGTCGGCAAGCTTTCCGGTCTCGTCATATTTCGCGCCCTGGTCATCGAAATGATGACTGATTTCATGGCCGATCACGGCACCGATGCCGCCATAATTCATCGCAGCGTCAGCCTTCGGGTCGAAAAACGGCGGCTGCAGAATGGCTGCAGGGAACACGATTTCGTTCATTCCGAAGTTGGCGTATGCATTAACGGTCTGTGGCAACATGCCCCATTCCCAACGGCGGATCGGCTCACCGAGCTTCGAGATATTGTCATCAAAGCCAAACTGGTTCGCGCGCACATCATTGCCGAACAGATCCTTGCGGACGATTTTCAGCTTCGAATAATCTTTCCACCGTTCGGGATAGCCAATCTTTGTCGTGAAATTGGCCAGTTTCTGGCGGGCCTTGACCTTTGTCTGTGGTTGCATCCACGCCAGACCATCGATCCGCCTGCCCATCGCGCCGAGAACGTTCTTTACCAGTATGTCCATCGCTGCCTTGGTTTCGGGCGGAAAATATTCGGCGGCATACGACTTGCCAACTTCTTCGCCGACAGCGCCTTCGGTAAAGGAAACGCCGCGTTTCCAGCGCGGTTCGCGTTGCGGCGTGCCCTGCAAAACCGTGCCGTAAAAGGCGAAGGTCGTATCCGACACTTTGTCGGGCAGGACATTGGCGTAGGTTTGGAGGCTGTTAACGATCATCTGATCCTTCAACGTGCCGAGGTCAGTTTCGGCATAGATTTTGGCGATTCCGGTCATCGCGCTAGGCTGACCAACGATCACCTCGGCAATCTTCGGGCTAAGCTTGTTCAGAACCGGCGAGATTTTCAGACCCGGCGTGATCGCGTCCAACTGCGCCAGCGTCATTTTGTTGTAGGTTTTGGTGGCGTCGGATGAATCTTCGCGGGTCCATTGGACCTCGGCAATCCGCTTTTCCATGGCGAAAATGGCGTCGGCGCGTGTTTGCGCGTTCTTCTCTCCGGCAAGAGTTAGCATTTTACCGAGATATTCCTTATAAGCCTTTCTGATAGCTTCAAACTTATCGTTTTCGACCAGATACATGTCGCGGTCGGGCAAGCCGGTGCCGCCCTGAAACATTTGGAAGATATAGACGTCAGGGTTTTTATCATCCTGTCCAACAAACCCGCCGAACAGCGCACCGACGCCGTTCCGCGCCGCAATTGGCATCAGTTTTTCAAACGCCGCCTTGTTCTTCAGGCCGCGAACCTGCTTCAGCCAGGGCTGGACGGGCTTCATGCCCAATTTTTCGACGGTTTTGGTGTCGAGATAGCTGGCATAAACATCGCCGGCCTTGCTTCCCTTGCGGTTCTGCTCGGCCTCGAGCACGATTTTCACGCGGTCTTTCGAAAGGTCGTCGAGCGCGGTGAACATGCCGTAATTCGACTTATCCGCGGGAATTTCGGTTTTCGCGGCCCACTTGCCGTTTGCAAACAGATAGAAGTCATCACCCGGCGCCACCGATTTGTCCATACCATCGGTATCCATACCAAATGTGCCAAGCTGCGGGCCATCTTTCGCTGCCGGCTGTTCGGCAGGTGCGGATTGCGCATAGGCCGAGGCGCCGAACGCCAATAATGATGCGGTTGCTGCCAGTTTCAATCTGGTTGAAAATTTCATCGGTAAACTCCCCATAAATCAATGGGGACATGCGCTAATCACGCAACGCTTTCAAGCTAGCCGTTATCCACCAGATGCGTGAGATTTCGACCGGCGTCGCCACTTGCCGACGATCCACCAGCGCCAGAACCACGCGGCCAGCACGTAGCCGATGGCAGCGGCTGCGACGGAGATAATAGCAAGCCCAGCTATGCCCTGAACGACCGCAAGCGGTGCCTCCGTCCAAAGATAATCAATCCATGCCGATAGCGGCGCACCGGTCTCGATCAGCTGGTAAAACCGCCCCGAACCGTCGCCCAGATGCAAAACGGATTCGCCGACATAAACCGACGCGACTAAGATGAACGGCGTTGTTGCAGGCATACTAAGGAATGTCATCGCTGCGCCAATCGGTATGTTCGCACGCACCGGTAGTGCTAGCAGCGCGACACCGGCTATCTGCACCCCAGGCACCAGCAGAAAAATACCAACCAGCAATCCCAACGCTACGCCGCGCGGTACGGAACGCCGGGTAAAGCGCCATAAAGCCGGATGAAACACGCGCTTGGCAAAAGGCCGCAGAAAACGGCTGCGCTCGAAACTGTCGCGGGTGGGTGCTTGACGCATCATCCACTGGCCAAAGCCGCTCATCCTTTTTCCCTCATCACACGGCCCTGCTCACGCTTCCAGTCGCGCTCTTTTTCTGTAGCGCGTTTGTCCGGCGCCTTCTTGCCCTTGGCCAACGCCAGCTCCACTTTTGCTCTGCCCCTGCCGTTGAAATAAATCGACAAAGGCACGAGCGTCATGCCCTGACGCATCACCGCGCCATGCATCTTGTTAATCTCGCGCGCATTAAGGAGCAATTTACGCGGGCGCTTTGGTTCGTGATTAAAGCGGTTGCCGTGACTGAACTCGGGAATATTGGCGTTAATCAGCCAAACTTCCTCACCCTTTACCTCGGCGTAGCTCTCGGCAATCGAACCCTCGCCGAAACGCAGCGATTTAACCTCGGTTCCGGTGAGCGCGATTCCTGCTTCGAATTTGTCCTCGATGAAAAAATCATACCGCGCGCGCCGGTTTTCGGCGACGGTTTTCACCTTGTCAAATGCTTCGGGTTTTGGGCGCACCATCAGATTAGGCCTGCATTCTCCAACGCGGCGTCAACCTCACGGCGGCTCGCTTCGGATGGCGGGGTCATCGGCAGGCGCAATTCAGTCGGGAAGCCTTCAATCACACGCGACAACGCATATTTAATCGGCCCCGGAGATGCGTCAGAAAACAACGCTAGATGAAGTGGATAAAGCTTGTCATTCAGATCTCTTGCCAAATCATAATCGCCGGTAGCACATGCCGCCTGAAACTCCGCGCATAGCATGGGGGCGACGTTCGCAGTAACTGAAATACAGCCAACACCGCCGCTGGCGTTGAATGCTAGGGACAGTTCATCAACACCCGACAACTGGCAGAAATCCTTAGGGCAAGCAAGGCGGTGGTCAGTGACGCGCTGTAAATGGCCGCTGGCGTCTTTGATTCCGATTATGGTCGGCAATTTGGCGAGATCAGCCACTGTTTTTGGCTCAATGTCTGTAACGGTGCGCGCCGGCACATTGTATAGCACAATCGGCAGATCGCTTTTCTCGGTCATTCGGTGAAAATGCTCGTAAATGCCCTCTTGGTTCGGACGATTATAATAAGGTGCGACCACCAACCCTGCAGCAGCGCCGCTTTTCTTGGAGAAATTAAGGTGGAGTATCGCGTTGGTTGTATCGTTCGAGCCGCATCCCGCGATCACCGGCACCCGACCGGCTGCCTGTTCTATGCAGACCTCGATCACCCGGTGATGCTCGGCGTTCGACAAGGTCGACGCCTCTCCCGTGGTGCCGGTTGGCACCAACGCGCTTGATCCTTGCTCTATTTGCCAGTCGATTAACGCGCGAAAATGCTTCTCGCTAAACGCTCCGTCGTAAAAAGGAGTCACTAGAGCCGGAATTGAACCGGAAAACATGAAATTCATTCCTCAAGTTGGACCATATACCTATATGAAAGAATATAGTCGTTCGTTCAGCGCGTGATAAGGAAGCAGCCCATAATATGTCCGGCATGGTAAAGCATCTCATTTCGGCAGCAGCCGTTATTCTTCCTTCTGTGGCGTTCGCGGCGCAGGGTCAAGCACCTGAAGTCGTCTGGCGGACTGGTACCGGTGCAGGGCCCGGAATTGTTGAGGTTGTGCCCGCTCAGCTGGTGGATCTAAGCGAAGGCAATATTCCCGCCGCTTTGCAACGCTGGAAGATGTTGAGCGCTTCCCCCAATTACAGCTTCGGTGAATATGCGTCGTTCCTGATTATGTATCCCGATTGGCCTGACAGCGAAGCGATGCGCCAAAATGCTGAGCAAGCCATCAATGTTCTTGGCTGGTCACCCAGTCAGGCCGTCGCCTATTTTGACCGTTTGCCGCCGCTGACCAATGGTGGCCGCGCGAAATATGCTTTGGCACTTGATGCCACCGGTGACAAGATTCGTGCTGAATCTGTGGCGCGCGAAGCATGGCGCGGTGGGCCACTCACAGATGATGACGAGGCGCGATTGCAACGGATAGTGGGGCCTAGATTGAGCGCTGCTGACCATGATGCACGTATTGACCGCCTGCTTTGGGCTGGCGCGACCCGCGCGGCAGAGCGTCATATTGCATATACCTCGCCACAGCGTCGTCCCGCATTCATGGCGATACTTGCGACCAGAACAAAAAGCCCGGAGGCCGCTATACGCGTGCAACAAGCGGGCGCAGCGGGACGCAATGAAGCAGGGTTGCTGGCTGCACAGGCGGACGAACTACGCATATCCGGCAACAGCTATGCTGCGCGCGAACTGCTCGCCAATCGTGGCAATCTGGTAACGCCGCCGCCGGTAATCAAAGACTGGTACAAGTTGCTGCTGACCAATGCCGAGGGTGCGGCGAATGATGGCCAGTATGAGGTCGCTTACCGCATCGCATCGCGCATCGACGATTCGGTGCCACCAGGTCTTGATCTGCTGGCACAAGATCTGACCACACGCGATCGTTATACCAGCCTGATGTGGCTTGCCGGAACTACAGCGCTGGACCGGCTTGGTCGCCCTAAGGATGCTGTGAGCATGTTCACGCGTTATGCGGCCGCTGCGAAGTCTCCGCAGACGCGATCAAAAGGGCTGTATTGGGCGGGCAAAGCTGCGGCGAGAAGCGGTGATCAGGTTGGTGCTGCAAATTATTACAATCAGGCATCCATTTATTATGACAGTTTTTTCGGCCAGCTGGCGCTCGAACAATTGAAGCGACCACTGCCGAATGTGCCCGGCACCAACGTTGCCCAGCAAATGCCATCAAACGAAACTGCGCCTCCGGTATATCTGGCCGCCGCATTGGCGACGAAATATGGTAGCTGGAAAGACCAGAGCAATTTCCTGCGCACGATTTCTAAAAATGCGAAAACGCCAGCTGATTTCGTCAGCGCGATTGGTTTGTCCAAAAAAATCAACCGTCCTGATCTGGCGGTCATGGCTGGCCGCAATGCGCGCTATTTCGGTTATGCCGATCTGGTTGGGATCGGCTATCCGACGGTCAGCGTCCCTGCCTCGCAGAACGGCAACTGGACACTGGTTCATGCGATCATGCGGCAGGAAAGCCAGTTCGACAAAGCTGCTGTCAGCAGCGCGAGGGCGCAGGGCTTAATGCAATTGATGCCCGGCACCGCGCGTGAGACGTCGGGCAAGATCGGAATGGCTTATCGTCCAGAGGCGCTGACCGTGGATACCGATTATAACATCGCGCTCGGCTCGACATATATCCAGCGCATGCTCGATTATTATGGCGGCAGCTATCCATTGGCGATTGCCGCATATAATGGCGGGCCTGGGAATGTGAACAAATGGCTGAAAGCCTATGGTGACCCGCGCACAGGCAGTATCGGCATCATGGAATGGATCGAGAAAATCCCGCTCACCGAAACCCGCGACTATGTTTATCGCGTGCTCGAGAATGCGGTGATGTACGATCATCTGCACCCCGAAAAGGCGCGGGTCAAATCGGCGATGCCGCTGAGCACTTATCTGGGCAAGCGGACGCCTGGCTGACGTAGGCCGCGCAAATGGAGCGCACTAATCCGATAAGCCCGGCAGGATTCGCTGCGTTACGCGCTCGATATGAACAGTTGTTCGCTGTCGAACGGCCTGCCGTTGTTGAAATCGTTCACTGGGCGGCGGGCAATGGCGATCGCAGCGAGAATGGCGACTATATTTACGGCAAGCAAAAGCTGCGCGCCATTGACTGGGAGTTGGGCCAGCTCTCGAAGAAGATGAAAGTCGCCAAGGTTCTTGATCCCGCTCAGCAGGAAGACCGCTCCCGAGTTTACTTCGGCGCAACCGTCACCATTGCCGACTTCGATGACGCCGAACGGATCATTACATTGGTCGGGGATGATGAAGCCGCCGCCGGTGAATGCCGGATTGGCTGGAATTCACCGCTCGCGTTCGCTTTGCGTGGAGCTAGGGTCGGTGATGTGAAGACCGTCACTTTGCCGGGTGGCCCCAAGAATTGGGAAGTTATTGCAATTAGCTATCCATAAGCCGGTTGTTCTCCTGCGAAGGCAGCATCACGACAAGCGTTATTTTGCTGGCTTATAACCCAAACCAGCCTTCGCCATTTCGACAATGCCCACATCCACATCCGGAAACTCCTGCGGAACGCTCGCCTCCAATTCACGCACCACATGCTCCAAAACGGCAATCCTTGCGGCTTTCTGGTTGTTACCGTCGATCACCGTCCACGGTGCCCAACGCGTATCTGTACGAGCGAACATATCGTCCATTGCCGCCAGATAATCGTCCCGCTTCTCACGGTTGCGAAAATCCTCAGCCGTCACCTTCCAGCGCTTGACCGGATCATCCAACCGTTCGGTCAGCACCTCATCCTGTGTTTCTTGCGTCACGTGCAAGAAAACCTTGATAATCTTAGTGCTGATTTCGCCTTGGCGTGATTCGAATTCGTTGATTTCGTCATAGCCGCGCCGCCATTCGACTTCGCTGCAAAACCCCTCAACACGTTCGACCAGTACGCGGCCATAATGGCTACGGTCCAGGACATGGATGTCGCACGCGTCCGGCAGCTTGTTCCAGAACCGCCACAAGAAGTGTTTGTTTTTTTCTTCAGCGGTCGGTGCTGAAATTGAATAAACCTCAAAATAACGCGGGTCCAAATTGGCAGTCAATCGCTTGATCGCACCGCCCTTGCCCGCTGCATCCCATCCTTCAAAAACAATCAACGTCCGGCATTTGTGGATGATATGCAGCGATTGCAACTCCGCCAACCGGTCCTGAAGTTTCTTCAAGTCCTCCTCATAGTCGCCGCCATATTTTTTGCCGGCTTCGTAATCCGATAAGTCGATTGCCATCAAAAGCTCCGTTCACCCTGAGCCTAACGCCGGGCCAATCTGTTTAGCGACAAATAAGAGGCTTCGACAAGCTTAGCCCGAACGGGTTGGGGGCATGCCCTTAATCGGGACAATTAAGCCTTGGGTGGTTGTTCCACAATCCGGATGTTGAGTTCACGCAACTGCTTCGCGCTTACCGGCCCCGGAGCCGCCATCATCAGGTCTTCGGCCCTCTGGTTCATCGGGAAGACAATGACTTCGCGGATATTGGGTTCGTCCGCGAGCAACATGACCATCCGGTCGATACCCGGCGCGGAACCGCCATGTGGTGGTGCACCAAACTTGAACGCGTTGATCATGCCAGCAAAATTGGTGTCGACATC
>JANONL010000383.1:0-2036 GCA_031420815.1 Sphingomonadales bacterium
ATCCAGCCCTTTTCCAGCACCGCGACATTGGTGATGCCGTATTTCTTCGCCAGATAATAGGCCGCCCCCAGACCGTGACCGCCGCCGCCAACGATGATCGCGTCATAGGCGGGCTTTGGTGAAGCGTCGGGCCATTGTTCCGGCCAGTCCTTGTGCGCATTCAGCGCCTTGGAAAAGAGCGTGAGCGCACTGAAGCGAGTCATGCGCTCACTTTGATGAGCGGCGCATAGACAATCAGCATCGTGCCGCCGTTCTTGCTTCCGGCCCGGTGCATCGCGCCCGGCATCCGCAGCACGAAATCGCCGGGACCATAACTGGCATCATCATCGAAAAAATCACCTTCCATCACGTAAATCTGTTCGATTTCCGAATGGGAATGCAGCGTGCTCAAGGGGCTGGGCGCAATCTTCATCAGCATCGTCCGGTAGCCGCGCGGATCATCGACCAGTGATCGGACCCGTTCGCCCGGTCGCTCACCCGCTTGCCAATCGCTCGCTTCGATCTTGATTGATCCGCTGTGAGGTAGCCGTGTCATTGCGCGAGCCTGTCCAGTGCCGACTTGGATGCTTCGACGTAGAAATCCTTAAAAGCCTCGACCAGTTTTTCTTCAACGGCGTAGGGGCCTTGGGCGTATCCGTCATTGGCGATGCCCTGATGGTTGATGCTGGAGAAATGCCCGTCTTGGGTGTTCGTCGCTCGCCACAAAGCGGCAAGATGATCCGGGTCATAATCAACGCCTTCGATCGCGTCCTCGCGCACCAGCCAGCTTGTCCGCAGCAAAGTCTTACCCGCCGCAATCGGTGTCAGAGAAAAACTCACAACATGATCGCAGCAGAAATGGTGCCAGCTATTGGGCTGGGTCCAAACTGAAAGGCTCGAAGTTTCGGGTTCCGTAAACGGACCAATCAGTTTTTGGCAGGCGAGTTTGCCGTCAATTGATTGCGTCACCGCGCCGTTCGCCAGCGCCAGCCGTGCGACGCGGTGCCACCAGCCATGGGGAAATTCGACCAAATCATGGTCGATGCCCAGCGCGCGCCATTCTTCTCGCTTGGCCGCGTATGCGCCATCTTCTGGCGCATCTTTGCCGAAACCAGTGGTGCCAAGCACGTTGATCAGCTCAGGATGCCCAACATCGCAGTGATAACATTCGCGATTATTCTCCATCACGAGCTTCCAATTGGCGTCTTCGATGTAATCGTCCTGCACTGCGACCTTGAGATGTTCGAGGTCATAAATCGCAATCTGATCCGCGATATCGACTTTCACTTGGGTGATAGGCGGTGGGTTATCACTCATGCAGATGAAGATCAGTCCGCCGACATTTTCAAGCGCCACCGGCGACAACCTATGATCCGCTTTGTCAAAATCCTCGCCCATGTTGCGCGCGGCGAGGAGTTTGCCGTCGAGACCGTAAGTCCATTGGTGATACGGGCACATCAAGCGCGGAACGCTGCCTTTTTGCTCCAGACAGATTTTTGAACCACGATGGCGACAGCTGTTCCAGAACGCCCGCACTTCATCGTCACGCCCACGCACGATGATGATCGAATTGTTCGCCAGTTCGAACACGAAATAGTCGCCCGGATTTTTCACATGCGCGACCGTACAGGCATAAAGCCAGACCGATTTCAGCATGACCTGCACATCGAACTCAAAAGCCGCGTCGCTGACATAGAGCTCACGCGGCAAAGTTTGACCCTTGCGGTCTTGCCCGAGCAACTGCACAATAGGTTCGAAGCGCGACATGGCCTTAGTTCCTAAGTGCCGTGTTTTCTGGATCATAGGGCGAATCCGCGATGATCGTCGCCTTGTGGCGCGCACCCAATATCGCGATTTCAAATTCAGCACCCGGCAACGCCAAATCAGGTCGGATCATCGCCAATGCAAGCGACTTACCAACGCGCCAACCATAGCCGCCCGATGTTGCGCGACCGATAATCTCGTCGCCCAGATAAATCGCCTCAGACCCGCGCGCATCAGCGTCGGTGACACCGTGAACTTCGAGCGTGACCAGCCTGTTGGCTTCCCCCTTTTCG
>JANONL010000384.1:0-9003 GCA_031420815.1 Sphingomonadales bacterium
GTCACGTCGATGCTTTGGCCTTCGGCCAAAGTGACGATCGCTTTTTTGACGTCCGAACGAGTGTAGGGCTTGCCCTTCCACCGCTTGGTTTTGCCTTTTTGCACCAGCGTGTTCACGTTCAACACTTTGACATCGAACAAGGCTTCTACAGCGGCCTTGATCTGCGGCTTGGTGGACGTGCCGGTTACCTTGAAAACAACGGCGTTATGCTCGGAAAGCAACGTCGCTTTTTCGGTGATGTGCGGCGCGACGATCACGTCATAATGACGTACGTTGATCGTTTCTTTTTTAGCCATTGAAACGGGCCTCCAGTTTTTCAACCGCAGCGCGGGTCAGAACCAGACTATCGGCATTCAGTATGTCATAGACATTTGCACCCACAGCGGGGAGCACATTGATGCCGACCAGATTGGCCGATGCCTTGCGGAAATTATCATTTACGCCACCGGCAACATCGGCGCTGTCGATCACGAGGACCTTACGGCCAAGGCCAAGCTTACCGATATGACCTTGAAGCGCCTGTGTTTTGGCATCTTTCAGGTTCAAGTCTTCGAGGACGAACAATGTTCCAGCTTTCGCCTTGCTCGACAACGCCATTTTCAGACCCAATGCGCGAACTTTCTTGTTCAGCGAAGGATTGAAATCACGCAGACGAGCACCGTGGGCTTTGCCACCACCGATGAAAATCGGCGCGCGGCGGTTACCGTGACGGGCTACACCGCCACCTTTCTGGTTGCCGTATTTCTTGCCGGTGCGATTGACGTCGCTACGTTCGCGGGTTGCGCGAGCGGTGCCACGGGCTTTTTCGCGCTGCCACGTAACGACACGGTGCAAAATGTCGGCCCGCGGCTCGACGCCGAATACATCGTCATTCAACTCGATATCGGCCTTCGCGCCGGTGGCGGCCTTGCCGTCAAGGTTTTGAACCTTCATTTTCATGGCTTACGCTCCCTCGCCTTCTGGCTTGGCGTCTTCGCCCGATTCAGTCGCCGCAATTTCGGCATCCTGCTCGGCGATTTTCACATCCGCTTCCGCAACCATTGCAGCTGCTTCTTCGGTGGTCGGGCCGGTATCGGTTTCGACGATCGCTGCTTCTTCGACCATGCCAGCTGGTGCATCCTCGGACGCAGTCTCATCGGCATTACGACGCATTGCACCGGGGAAAGGAACGCCTTCAGGAAGTGGCAACTTCACCGCGTCGCGGATTAACATCCAGCCGTTTTTCGCGCCTGGCACCGAGCCACGAACGAAAATCAGACCGCGGCCTGCATCGGTACGCACAACCTGCAAATTCTGTTGAGTGCGCTGACGGTCGCCCATATGGCCGGCCATCTTCTTGTTTTTGAAAACCTTGCCCGGATCCTGGCGCTGGCCAGTCGAACCGTGGGCACGGTGAGAGACCGAAACGCCGTGCGATGCGCGCATACCACCAAAGCCCCAACGCTTCATGGCGCCGGCAAAGCCTTTACCCTGCGTGTGACCGGTGATGTCAACGAACTGACCGGCGATGAAATGATCCGCGGTCAGGGTCGCGCCAACTGGCAGCAATCCGTTTTCGTCGTCAACGCGGAATTCGGCGACGCGAGCTTTCGGCTCAACCTGCGCCTTGGCGAATTCACCACGTTGCGGTTTGTTTACATTTTTCGCTTTACGGGTCCCTGCGCCGAGACGGACAGCAAAATAGCCATCACGTTCTTCGTTGCGGGCTCCGACCACCTGGCAGCCTTCCAGCGCCAGTACGGTGACAGGAACGTGACGACCATCTTCTTGGAAGAGGCGCATCATACCCATCTTTTTCGCGATCACGCCAGTGCGCATGATCCTTGCTCCTTAACATTGCAGAGGCCCACCCAGCATTATTGCCGAGGGGGCGTACCTTCCAACCCGAATTTCAAGCATCGCCCCGTCCGGGCTGGAGTCTCTCCGGAAAGGAGAGAAGACGGGGGACGCGGCCCAGATAAATCTGGCGGTATCCACCTCTTGGACATTACCGCGACGACGCGCGGTAATGAATAGAGCCCCTGCAATCGCAGGGGATGCGCTGGCTTAAGCCAGCTTGATTTCTACGTTCACGCCGGCAGCAAGGTCGAGCTTCATCAGCGCGTCAACTGTCTGCGGGGTGGGCTGCACGATGTCGAGCAGCCGCTTGTATGTACGCACCTCGAACTGCTCGCGCGACTTTTTGTCGACATGCGGGCCGCGGTTCACGGTGAACTTTTCGATATGGGTAGGAAGTGGAATTGGGCCACGGATCAAAGCGCCGGTGCGGCGCGCGGTATCAGCGATATCGCCGGTTGCCTGATCGAGGACGCGGTGGTCGAATGCTTTCAGGCGGATGCGAATATTCTGCGTTTCCATGGTGCTACCAATTTTCCAAATTCTATCAATATCAAAGAGCCGAAAACAACCAATCCGACTTACCTTTGGGAAGCCGGGGCAGCTGTTTCAAATTTCTTAAAACCGGCCCGCCCGACCCTTGAACGAAACAAGGCATCGGGCGGGATGCGAGGCCTCTATTACTTCTGGATCGAACTGACAACCCCAGAACCGACGGTGCGACCACCTTCGCGGATTGCGAAGCGGAGACCCGGGTCCATAGCGATTGGCGCGATCAGCTTGACAGCGATGGTTACGTTGTCGCCTGGCATAACCATTTCAGTGCCTTCAGGAAGGATCACTTCGCCGGTTACGTCGGTTGTGCGGAAGTAGAACTGCGGACGGTAGTTTGCAAAGAACGGCGTGTGACGGCCGCCTTCATCCTTCGAAAGCACATAGATTTCTGCCGAAAACTCGGTGTGCGGCGTAACCGAACCGGGCTTGCAGAGAACCTGACCACGCTCGACTTCTTCACGGCCTACGCCGCGAACCAGCGCGCCGATGTTGTCACCTGCGCGACCTTCGTCGAGCAGCTTCCGGAACATTTCAACGCCGGTAACCGTCGTTTTCTTGGTGTCCTTGATACCGACGATTTCAACTTCTTCGCCAACCTTGACGATACCGGTTTCAACGCGACCGGTGACAACGGTACCACGACCAGAGATCGAGAACACGTCTTCCACTGGCATCAGGAATGGCTTGTCGATCGGACGGTCGGGCTGCGGAATGGCTTCATCAACGGCTGCCATGAGCGCAAGCACCGATTCCTTGCCGATGGCGTCGTCGCGACCTTCAAGGGCAGCAAGCGCCGAACCACGAACGATAGGAATGTCATCACCCGGGAAGTCGTACTTCGAAAGCAGCTCGCGAATTTCCATTTCGACCAGTTCGAGAATTTCTTCATCGTCAACCTGATCGACCTTGTTCATGTAAACAACAAGCGCAGGAACGCCAACCTGACGGGCAAGCAGAATGTGCTCGCGGGTCTGAGGCATCGGGCCATCAGCCGCGTTCACAACCAAAATCGCGCCGTCCATCTGTGCAGCACCGGTGATCATGTTCTTAACATAGTCAGCGTGGCCTGGGCAGTCGACGTGCGCATAGTGGCGATTGGCAGTTTCATATTCAACGTGCGCCGTTGAAATGGTGATGCCGCGCTCGCGCTCTTCTGGAGCCTTATCGATGTTTGCGAAATCGACAGCAACGCCGCCATGAAGTTCAGCCATGACTTTGGTGATCGCTGCGGTCAGCGTTGTCTTACCGTGATCGACGTGACCGATGGTGCCGATGTTGCAATGCGGCTTCGTCCGCTCAAATTTAGCCTTTGCCATTTTTCAAACCTTCTTAAGTGTAAATATCAGATAATGATCAGTTGCGACGAGGCCTGCTGAATCAGGCGCTGCCCTTAGTGCCTCTTTTTCGCCTATGCAAGCATTGCCTTCATTTGCGCCGCAATATGTAGGCAGAGCTATTCATCCAAGCCGTTTTTCCATGCGTAAAAGCGGAATTTGAATGCCGTCAACATCAGCGAATTTCCCGTCGTCATTCGATTCGTAACCCTGATTCAGGTAGAGAGGGACACCCGCTACGGTTGCCATTAACTCAACCCGTTTGAACCCGGCATCGCGCGCAGCATTCTCGCACAACTGGATTATGCGCGTCCCGATGCCTCGCCGGGTAAAATCGGGGTCGGTGTACATCGCCCTTATCTTGGCAGCATCCGTCGCCGGGTCGAGGAGCTTCGGTTCGCGGGCGACGACGCTTTCGTCGCCGCCGTAGAGCGTAGCGCGAAAGCTCCAGCCGCCACAGCCGGCGACACGCCTACCGCTTTCGATTATGAAGTAGGTCTGGTCTTTGACGAGCTGGGTATCGAGGCCCATCACCTGATGGCTGGCAGCGACTTGCTCGGGCGTCAGAAACGATGACTGCAATTGCGCAATGGAGCGTGCCATGACTTCGTGCAGCGCTTCAAGGTCGTCAAGCCGGGCAAGGCGGTGGATAAAATCCATGGTCATTCCGCCGCCTCCTCAACGAGTAAACGGGCGGGATGCTTCTGCTCCCCGCCCGCTGGATTTTATTCAAATCCGATCAATATTTAACGCGGATACGAGCATACCAGAAGCCACCGTTTATGCCGAATGGTCCGCCGCTGCGTGGGTAAATCTGACCATCTGCAGTGCTGTTTGTAACTGCGTAAATCGGGTTCGACGAGGATGCCGCAATCCGGTCAGGCTTGGTGTTGAACAGATTGTTCGCACCAACCGTCAGCGTGTAATGGTCCATGAACGTGTAGTTGACGTCCAGATCGGACGTAAACTTCGCGCCAAATGTTTGACCCGGATAATCGGCCTGGACACTCCACGAACTGTAATAGTTCTGACGTGCATTGATTGCAAAATCACCCAGTTCGAGACCACCTGACAAGATTACCCGGTGACGCGGTGCAAAGTTCGCGATATCCGAACGCTGCGCCGCACTGATGACTTGGGGGTTGAAAGCGGTCACTTCGCTTTGGTTATAGTTATACGCAAGCGTCATGTTCAATTTGCCGCTGCCAACGTCGGTCCGATATGTTCCGATTACGTCTACCCCTGACGTATTGGTGTCAAAACCGTTGGTGAAGTAATTGACGTCACCGCCGAGCCCAACTGATGCCAGTTGCGGCAGCCTATTAATGTCTGCCTGAGTTACCGTAAACGTCTGAGTGATGCCGATCCGGTTTTTCACTTTGATCGAATAAGCATCCATCGTCAGCGAGAAACTGCTTGTTGGCTTGATCACAAATCCAACACCAAAGTTTGTCGACTTTTCAGGCGTTAGATCCACAGCACCATAATAACGCGAGATCGCATTATCGACTTGATAGGTTCCGGTTTGAACCTGATTGCCAGCCACGAAATTGGTCGTCAGAATCTCAACATTGCTTTGCCCCGGCGATGGCGCGTGGAAACCGGTGCCGAAGGTACCACGAATCGCAAACCAGTCGGTGAAGTTGTAAAGCATGTTGAACTTGCCGACAAACGTGCCGCCGAAGGTATTGTAGTTTTCATAGCGACCAGCAGCACCCACGCTCAGGGCGTCGGTCAAGTCAGTTTCTGCGCCGACATAGACGGCAAAGTTTTTCTGGCTAAAGTTACCCGCTGATGCCGGGCTGGTGCCTCCGTAACCGCTTGCGGCAGGGTTAAAGCTCACCGTCGGCGTTACAGTATCACGAACATAGGCTGTTGTCGTACCGACCTGCACATACAGGTCCTGCCTTGCAAATGGTCCTGCACCATAGGATTGCACATCACCCTCGGTCGCGCCGTACGTTTCCCGCCGATATTCAGCACCGGCCGAAAGCGTGATCGGGCTGGCTAGCCCCGCTTCCACTGGGTAGCTCAAATCGAGGTTTACGTTGAGCTCCTTCTGGCTCAGCGTACCGAATTCAAACTCGGTCTGGCTTTGCGGTCCATAGGACTGGTTCAACGAGTTGGTCATCGACAGCGCCAGCGAGTTTTTGCTCAACGAACCCGAAAGATCGTAGCGGAAGCCGCTGTCCGTTTCGCCCTTATAGCCGATAGTGCCATACATCTCTTTGTTCACGCCGATAAAGCGCGGGGTGAAGCCAGCCGGATAGAGCGTCGAGAAGTTAAAGACGTTGCCATCCTTAACGAAACCACCGATCGGGCAGCCGGTCACGCCGGTTGTTGGGCAACGGGTCAGATAGGCCGGATGCGAGAACGCACCATTACGGCCCGGTGAACGAGTTGACGGCGTACCGGTTCCGATATCCACAACGAACGGTGACGTTGCCGATATCGGCGAACGATAGTTGAAGCTCTGGTTACCCTTGCTGCGCGCGACGTTGGCGAAGAAATACAGCTCGCTATTGTCGGTCACGTCATAACCGGCGTTCAGAACCGTTTTGTAGCCACTGCTTGGCGACGAGCCCCAAATCTGCACTGGTCCAGGAAAATTCGGCAGCTTTGAAGCCAGCGACGGGTTTGCCGCTGCAAACTGCAAAGCAATCGGGCGTGTTGCACCGCGGCTGGTCTGGCCGTCATCATTATACTCGGCCGAAAAGTTTACAAAGCCCCTGTCGCCAAGCTTGACGCCAACATTGCCTGCCACTTGATAGCTTTTGCCGTCGCCACCATTGTCGAAATATTGGCCATAACGCGCCTGTAGTTCAATGCCTTCATCCTTGCGTAGGCCGTAGTTTAATACTCCGCCGATGGCATCGGAGCCGTATTGCGCCGTTGCACCTTCACGCAGGATTTGCAGGTTGCCGATTGCGATTGCCGGAATGGCCGAGATGTCTGCACCCTGCGAACCAAAGCCAAGCGCCGTATCGCCGCCGCTGTAAACTTGGACAAGCGCCGAACGGTTATAGCGTTTGCCGTTGAGCATGACCAAGATGTTGTCGGCAGGCAGGCCGCGCAGCGACGGTGAGCGAACGAACGTCGATGCGTCCGAAATCGTGTTCTGGCTCACAAAGAAGGATGGCACGATGTTCTTGACTGCATCCAGCATGTTCGCGGCTGGCTGGGACCCGAGCTCCTCTGCGCTGATCACATCGACCGGTGACGCCGAGTCAGCGGCTGAGCGGTCTGTCCGGCGCGAACCGATAACGACGATTGATTCTTCATTCTCATCACTCGCCGCAGTGGCAACAGCTTCGCTGTCCTGCGCGAAAGCCGGTTGCACTGCCATCAAAGCGATCGCGGCGCTTCCGCAAGTCAGCCATGATCTGGACGTAGTTTTAAAATGCGACATTTTATTCTCCCTTGTTGATAAGCAAAGCGCCATGACACTCCCCGTGTCTTTGGCTCTGTAGTATTCTTCGCTCCACCGTTGCTATTGGACAAAAATATCGCGAAGAAAAGGGGTGGCAAACGATTGTTGCGCCTTGTGACAAAAACGTCGCAGTTTTGAAAAGGAACTGTCATGCACCTGATCCCCGACAATTCAGCCGATGCGGCACCGCTCATCGATTTTGACCGGTTCTTGGCCGTTGATATTCGTATTGGGCGGGTGATTGCAGCTGAGCCATTAGAAAACGCGCGCAAGCCCGCTTATGTGCTGACCATCGATTTCGGCGCGCAAATTGGCGTCAAGAAGAGCTCGTCACAGATTGCCGAACATTATTCGCTGGACGAACTGCCGGGCAGACTGATCGCAGCCGTCGTCAACTTCCCGCCAAGGCAGGTCGGCAAAATAATGTCGGAAGTGCTGACGCTCGGTTTTCCCGACGCCAGCGGGGCGGTCGTTTTATTCGCACCAGACCGCGAAGTGCCAATCGGCAGCCGCCTCTTTTAAGAAGCGACTGCCCGGTAGCATTGTCTGTTAAGCCAGCTTTTCCTTGATTTCAGCCGCCACATTCGCTGGAACTTCGTCATAATGGTTGAAGAACATCGAATAGTTTGCCCGACCCTGCGTGAACGAGCGGAGCTGGTTCACATAGCCGAACATGTTGGCAAGCGGCACCATGGCTTCGACAACCTGTGCATTACCGCGGGTGTCGGTGCCCTGGATCTGTCCACGACGCGAGTTCATGTCGCCGATAACGTCACCAAGATATTCCTCCGGTGACACAACTTCGACCTTCATGATCGGTTCGAGCAGCTTGATGCCCGCCTTTTGAGCAGCCTCACGCATACCCGCACGACCGGCAATTTCAAAAGCCAGCGCCGACGAATCGACGTCATGATAAGCACCGTCATAAAGGATGATTTCGAAGTCGATGATCGGGAAGCCGATGAGCGAACCCGATTCGGCGGTTTCGCGCATTCCCTTTTCAACAGACGGGATATATTCCTTTGGAATGTTACCGCCCTTGACTTCGTCCTTGAAGGTAACGCCGGTTCCGCGTTCACCCGGTTTGACGGTGAACTTGATACGACCGAACTGACCCGAACCGCCCGATTGCTTTTTATGGGTGTAATCGACGTCGACTTCGCGCGCGAGATATTCGCGGTAAGCCACCTGCGGCGCGCCGACATTGGCCTCGACCTTGAATTCGCGGCGCATCCGGTCAACGATGATGTCGAGGTGAAGCTCGCCCATGCCCTTGATGATCGTTTGGCCCGACTCATGGTCGGTTGAAACGCGGAATGAAGGATCTTCAGCCGACAGACGGTTGAGCGCGATGCCCATCTTTTCCTGGTCGGCCTTGGTCTTCGGTTCAACCGACAACTCGATAACCGGATCGGGGAATTCCATCCGCTCGAGAATGATCGGGAAACGTTCGGCGCACAATGTGTCGCCGGTGGTGGTTTCTTTCATGCCGGCAAGCGCAATGATGTCACCGGCAAATGCTTCGTCAACGTCCTTGCGTTCGTTGGCGTGCATTTCGAGCATACGACCGACTTTTTCCTTCTTGTCCTTCACCGAGTTCAGATATGTGCCCTTGAGCAGCGAACCCGAATAGATGCGGATGAAGGTCAGCGAACCAACGAACGGATCGTTCATAACCTTGAACGCCAAGGCGCTGAACGGCGCATCATCGGCAGGTGGTCGGCTGTCAGGCTCTAACGTATCCATGTGGACGCCCTTAACGTCTTCGATGTCGAGCGGCGAAGGCAGGTAATCGACGACAGCGTCGAGCAACGGCTGAACGCCCTTGTTCTTGAACGCCGAGCCACA